>NZ_JALPKQ010000021.1:0-83246 GCF_051383655.1 Geodermatophilus sp. CPCC 205761 | reverse complement strand
GGCTCCGGCAGCACCGCCGCCCGCGGCGGCTCCGGGCGCCCGGCCGGCCCGGCGCGCACCCGCGCCGAGCTCGCCGCCCGCGCCGGGACGCACTCCGCCAGCACCTTCAGCGGCCGCTCCCGCCGCGGCGGCCGCTGAGCCCGACCACCCCGGGCGGTTGACGCCCGGGGTGGTGGGCACAGCCGGAGTCGGCCAGAGTTCCGTCGAGCCCTGGACCACCGACTCCGACCAGCGAGGTGCACGATGCGTCTGCCCATCACCCTGTCCGAGATCGGTCCCCGGATCTCGGCCGGCGCTTTCATCCTCAACAGCGGCCTCGGCAAGCGCGGCGCCGACGAGGGCACCGCGGCCGGGCTGCACGGCTTCGCCGCCGGGACCTACCCGTTCCTCAAGAACGTCCCGCCCCAGCAGTTCGCCAAGGGCCTGGCCTACGGCGAGATGGCGATCGGCGGCCTCCTGCTGGCACCGTTCGTGCCCACCGCGGTCGCCGGCGCGGCGCTCACCGCCTTCTCCGGCGGGCTGCTCGGGCTCTACCTGAACACCCCGGGCATGCGGAAGCCGGGCAGCCTGGCCCCCACGCAGGACGGGTTGGCCGTGGCCAAGGACGTGTGGCTGCTCGGCATCGGCGTCGGCCTGCTGACCCGCGGCACGATCGACCGCGAGCCGCGACGGGTCCGCAAGGCCGCCAAGACCCTGGCCAGGGCCAACCGGAAGGCCACCCGCGCCGCGCGCCGGGCCGAGTGACCCCCCGCCGGGGCGCCGTCCCGGCCCGGAGGATCACCCCGGCAGGAACACCTGGCTGACGATCCGCCGCCGGCGGGCGCCGTCGGGTGGCAGCTCGGTGCGCGCGGAGAGGACCGTCCGCAGGTCGGCGACCAGCTCGCCGAACTCCTCGTCGGTGAGCCACAGCGCCACCTGGCGGTAGCCCACGCCGTCGCGGGCGGGGTCGAGCCCCCTGCTGCCAGCCGACGCGGTGTAGCGGTCGAAGTCGGCCAGGAGCGCGGCGACGAAGGTCCCGAACGCCCGGCGGTGCTCCTCGGCGGTCATCGCCGCCGCCTCGTCCCCGCCCACGGACGCCGCCTCGGTCACCAGCCGGTAGCTGCGCTCGGCCGCGCCGCGCACCTTCCGCTCCCCCACCACCGCCAGCACGCCGGCGTCGGCGAGGGTCCCGACGTGCCGGTACAGCGTGGCCGCCGGGACGTCGGCCAGCTCGCCGCGCAGGTCGGTGGTGGTCAGCGTCCGGTTCCCGAGGAACGCCTGGACGATGCGCAGCCGCACCGGGTGGAGCAGCAGGTCCGCGGACGCCATGGCTCACCACCGTTCTCATGTTTGACATTAGTATCGCGATTGAGAATGATAGGCGCATGGCGACGATGACCACCACCCCGCAGACCCTCTCCGTCACCCTCACCCGGAGCGAGAAGCTGCTCGGCCTGCTGCGCGACCTGGAGGTGCCCCGCTCCGCCGTGGCGTCGGTCGAGGTCCTCCCCGACGGCCTCGCCGCCACCCGCGGGCTGCGCGCTCCCGGCCTCGGCCTCCCCGGCATCCGGCACATCGGGACGTGGCGCCGGCGAGGCGGGAAGTCGCTGGTGTCGGTCCGCCGCGGGCAGCCGGCCGTGCTGGTGCGGCTCACCGGCCAGCGGTTCGACACCCTGCTCGTCGGTACCGACGACGCCGCCGCGGTCGCCGGCGACCTGACCGGGGCGCGCTGACCGTGCGGGAGCTCCAGGTGCAGATCCCCGGCCGACCGCCCCTGGCGGGCACGCTCACCCTCCCGGCGACGCCCGGCCCGGCACCGGCGGTGGTGCTGGCGAGCGGGTCGGGTCCGCTCGACCGGGACTCCAACCACCGGCGGGCCCGCTTCGACGTCGCCCGACAGCTGGCGCACGCCCTCGCCGCGGGCGGTCTCGCCTCGCTCCGCTACGACAAGCGGGGCGTCGGCGTCAGCCCGGGCGACTGGCGGACCGCCGGCGTCACCGAGAACGTCGACGACCTCGGCCGCGCGCTCGACGCGCTGGCCGCCCGACCAGAGGTCGACCCGGCACGGCTGCTGCTGGCCGGGCACAGCGAGGGCGCCCTGCTCTGCGCCGCGCTGGCCGCTCGCGGCGCCCGGCGGGCGCGGAGCGACATCGCCGGCGTCGTCCTGCTGTCCGCCAGCGCCACCCGGGGCGACGAGCTGCTGCTCTGGCAGGCGCGGCAGATCACCCCGACGCTGCCGGCCCCCGTGCGCGCGCTGCTCCGCCTGCTGCGCACCGACCTGGAGGCCAAGGTGGCGGCCAACCACGCCCGGATCAGGGCGACGACGACCGACACGGCGTGGGTCGGTGGCGCCCGGCTCAACGCCCGCTGGCTGCGGGAGTTCCTCGCGCTCGACCCGCGCACGGACCTCGAGCGGCTGACCGTCCCGGTGCTCGCGCTGACGGGGGCCAAGGACCTCCAGGTGCCCGCCGGCGACCTCGCGGTGATCGCGGCGACCGTGCCGGGCCCGGTGGAGACCCAGCTCGTGCCCGACCTGACCCACACGCTGCGGCGCCAGCCCGGCCCGCCGTCGCTGCGCGCCTACCGCGCCGAGCTGCTCCAGCCGGTCGACCGCGAGGTGCTCGAGACGGTGGTCGGCTGGTGCCGCCGGGTGTGCTCCGTCGGCTCCTCGGCTGGAAACCCCCTGTGAAGGGGGCTTCCCCGATCTCCTACAAAGTTGCAGTATCTCCGGCGAAGCGGTTCCCGCCGGCCCGGTGATGTGACCGCAGACCTCCCGAGGAGGACCCGTGTCCCATCGCACGCGCTCGACCGCGCCGGTCCGACGGCGCACCGCCGCCCTCGCGCTCGTCGCGGTGGCCGGCCTGCTGGGCGCCTGCGGTGGGGACGACGGCGGGGACACCGGGGCCACGGAGAGCACGACGTCGTCGAGCGCGGCCGAGACCTCGTCGAGCGCGGCGGCGACGTCGGCGCCGGCGGAGTCCGAGGCGGTGACGGTGAACGCGGTCGACTTCTCCTTCGAGCTGTCGGAGGACTCCTACGCCGCCGGCACGTACACCTTCGACGTGACCAACAGCGGCCAGATGCCGCACAACTTCGCCGTGGAGCGGGACGGCGAGACCGTCGCCGCCACCGAGGTCCTCCAGCCCGGCGGCACCGCGACCCTCGAGGCGACCCTCGAGGCGGGCGACTACTTCTTCTACTGCGCCGTCGGCCAGCACCGGGCCAACGGCATGGAGGTCCCCGTCACCGTGACCGCCTGACCGCGGTCCACACCGCCCGGCCCAGCGCCGGCCCCCGACCCCGGGGGGTGGGCGGCGGGACCCCCCGCTCGCCGCCCACCCCCCGGTCGCCCCCCAAGGGTCCTGTCCCGTCACAACCCGTCCCGGGGAGGCCCCGTCCAGAGGCTCGCCGCGAGCCTGCGAGCGGTGAGGAGGACGGGGTCCTTCGTCAGTTCCCGCTGGCGAAGGCGGCGTCGAACGCCGCGGCCGGCGGGTCGAACGCCAGCCGCCGGACGAACTCCAGCGCCTCGGGGGCGCCGAGCAGGCGGTCCATGCCGGCGTCCTCCCACTCCACCGAGATCGGCCCGTCGTAGCCGATGGTGTTGAGCATCCGGAAGCAGGCCTCCCACGGGACGTCGCCGTGGCCGGTGGAGACGAAGTCCCAGCCGCGCCGCGGGTCGGCCCAGGGCAGGTGCGAGCCCATCCGGCCGTTGCGGCCGTTGCCGACCTGCTTCTTCGCGTCCTTGCAGTCGACGTGGTAGATCCGGTCCTTGAAGTCCCAGAGGAAGCCGACCGGGTCGAGGTCCTGCCAGACGAAGTGGCTGGGGTCCCAGTTCAGCCCGAAGGCCTCGCGATGCCCGACCGCCTCGAGGGTGCGGACCGTCGTCCAGTAGTCGTAGGCGATCTCCGAGGGGTGCACCTCGTGCGCGAACCGCACCCCGACCTCGTCGAAGACGTCCAGGATCGGGTTCCAGCGGGCGGCAAAGTCGGCGTAGCCGTCCTCGATCATCGACTCGGGCACCGGCGGGAACATCGCCACGGTCTTCCAGATCTTGCTGCCGGTGAACCCGACGACCGTCTGCACACCCAGCTTCGCCGCGGCGCGGGCGGTCGTCTTCATCTCCTCGGCGGCCCGCTGCCGGACGCCCTCGGGGTCGCCGTCGCCCCACACGCGCGGGTGCACGATGCCGCGGTGCCGCTCGTCGATCGGGTCGTCGCAGACGGCCTGGCCGTTGAGGTGGTTGGAGATGGCGAACACCTGCAGGTCGTGCCGCTTGAGCAGCTCGAGCCGCTCCTGCACGTAGGAGTCGTCGTTCGCGGCCCGCTCGACGTCGAGGTGGTCACCCCAGCAGGCGATCTCCAGGCCGTCGTAGCCCCACTGCGAGGCCAGCCGACACATCTCCTCGAACGGCAGGTCGGCCCACTGGCCGGTGAACAGGGTGACGGGACGGGGCATGCGGGGTCCTCCTCGGTCAGGAGCGGACTCTCCGCGCGGAGAGTCCGGAACGGGTGGGCGGACGTTCGGCGCGGAAGGTCCGGAAACGGGGGTCAGCGGACGCCGAGCAGGTGCTCCATGGCCAGCTGGTCCAGGTGCTCGAAGTGCATGCCACGGCGGGCCATCGCCTCGGGGTCGTGCGCCTCGGCGCGCAGGTCGGCCAGGGACTCCCCCTCCCCGACGGTCGGGACGGCGAGCTGGTCGACCCGGGACGCCGCCAGCGCCTCGGCCACCTCCGGGTCGGCGCGGAAGGCCCGCACCTTGTCCCGCAGGATCAGGTAGTTGCGCATGCAGGCGGCCGCGGTCCCCCAGACGCCGTCGATGTCCTCGGTGCGCGGCGGCTTGTAGTCGAAGTGCAGGTAGCCGTCGTAGGCCCGGCCGGTGCCGGCGCCCTCGAGCACGTCGACGGTCCAGAACGCGCCGCGCAGGTTGCCGGCGCCGAAGCGCAGGTCCTGGTCGAAGCGGGGGCCGTGCTGGCCGTTGAGGTCGACGTGGAACAGCTTGCCGTGCCACAGCGCCTGGCCGATGCCCTGGGCGAAGTTCAGCCCGGCCATCTCCTCGTGCCCGACCTCGGGGTTCAGGCCGACCCGGTCGGGCTCGTCCAGCGCGCCGATGAACGCCAGCGCGTGTCCGACGGTGGGCAGCAGGATGTCCCCGCGCGGCTCGTTCGGCTTGGGCTCGAGGGCGAACCGGATGTCGTAGCCCCGCTCGCGGACGTAGCCGCAGAGGGCGTCCAGCGCCTCCTTGTACCGGTCCAGCGCGGCGGCGACGTCCTTCGACCCACCGGACTCCGCGCCCTCGCGCCCGCCCCACAGCACGTAGGTCTTCGCGCCGAGCTCGGCGGCCAGGTCGAGGTTGCGCAGCACCTTGGCCAGGGCGTACCGGCGGACGTCGCGGTCGTTGGCGGTCAGCCCGCCGTCCTTGAACACCGCGTGGGAGAACAGGTTCGTGGTCGCCATCTCCACGCCCAGCCCGGTCTCGCCCAGCGCGTCGCGGAACCGGGCCAGCTCCTTCTCGCGGGTCGACTCGTCGGGGACCAGGTCGTCGTCGTGGAAGGTGATCGCGGCCGCGCCGAGCTCGGCCAGCCGGTGCACCGCCTCCACCGGGTCCAGCCGCGGCCGGACCGCGCCGCCGAAGACGTCGACGCCCTGCCAGCCGACCGTCCACAGCCCGAAGCTGAAGCGGTCGGCCTTCGTCGGGGTGGGTGTCATGGGGAGATCTCCGTCCAGGTGGAGTTCGCGGCAGCGCTGCGCTCGACGGCGTCGAGCACCCGCTGCACCTGCAGTCCGTCGGCGAAGGACGGCGTGGGGTCCTCGCCCTTGGCGATCGCGGTGACCAGGTCGACCACCTGGTGGGTGAAGCCGTGCTCGTAGCCCAGCCCGTGCCCGGCCGGCCACCAGGCGCCGACGTAGGGGTGCTCGGGCTCGGTCACGATGACCCGGCGGAAACCGGCGGTCTCGGCCGGCTCGTCGCCGTCGAAGAACTCGAGCACGTTCATGTCCTCGAAGTCGAAGGCCAGGCTGCCGGCCGAGCCGTTGACCTCGATCCGGATGGCGTTCTTGCGGCCCAGGGCGAACCGGGTGGCCTCGAAGGTGGCCAGCGCGCCACCGCTGAACCGGCCGAGGAACAGCGCCGCGTCGTCCACGGTCACCGTACCCATCTCCGAGCCGCCCACGCCCGACAGCTTGCCTGTCTCGGCCGGCAGCGGCCGCTCGGTCACGAAGGTCTCCAGCACCGCGCTGACCCCGGTGACCAGCTGCCCGGTGATGTGCTGCGTGAGGTCGACGATGTGCGCGCCGATGTCGCCCAGCGCGCCCGACCCGGCCTTGTCCTTCTCCAGCCGCCAGGACATCGGCGCGGCCGGGTCGGCGATCCAGTCCTGCAGGTACTGCGCGCGGACGTGCCGGAGCTGCCCGAGCCGACCCTCGGCCACCAGCTGCCGGGCCAGCCCGATCGCCGGCACCCGCCGGTAGGTGAAGCCGACCATCGACCGCACGCCACGCGCGGCGGCCCGCTCGGCGGCCTCGGCCATCGCCTCGGCCTCGGCGACGGTGTTGGCCAGGGGCTTCTCGCACAGCACGTGCTTGCCCGCCTCGAGCGCGGCGATGGCGATCTCGGCGTGCGTGTCGCCGGGGGTGCACACGTCGACCAGGTCGACGTCGTCGCGCTCGAGCACCCGGCGCCAGTCGGTCTCGGTGCCGGCCCAGCCCAGCCGCTCGGCGGCCGCGGCGACGCGGGCGGGGTCACGGCCCGCGAGCACCGCCAGCTCGGGCCGGAGCGGGAGGTCGAAGAAGTGGGGGGCGGTGCGCCAGGCCTGCGAGTGCGCGGCGCCCATGAAGGCGTAGCCGATCAGGCCGACGCCGAGGGTGGGGGTCATCCGGAGGGCTCCTCGGGAAGGCGGAGTCGCCGGGTGACGCGAACCGTCACCCGGCGACTCCACGCCGGTCAGGACTCGAAGGCGCGGTCGATGTACTGGTCGACGTTGTCCGCCGTGACGACGGGGGCGTTCAGCACGATCTCGCGCGGGACCTCCGGGGAGACCAGGTCGGAGAGCGACTTGTCCTGCGCGATCAGGCGGGCGAGGCGGATGCCGTCGGCGGCCTGGGTGTGCGGGTAGATGACGGTCGCCTTCAGGACCGAGTCGCCGGACTCGATCTCGCGCATCGCGTTGGCCGAGCCAGCACCGCCGACCATGATGAACTCGCTGCGGCCGGCGTTGTTGATGGCGGCCAGGACGCCGACGCCCTGGTCGTCGTCGTGGTTCCAGAGGGCGTCGATCTGCGGTGCGGCCTGGAGCAGGTTGGCCGCCGCCTCCTCGCCGCCCTCGACGGTGAAGTCGGCCGCGACGCGGTTGGCGACCGTCAGCCCGCACTCGCTGAGCGCGTCGGCGAAGCCCTGGCTGCGGTCCTGGGTCAGCGGCAGCGAGTCGATGCCGGCGATCTCGGCGACGATCGCGTTGGGGTTGTCGCCCACCTGCTCGCAGACGTAGGTGCCGGCCGAGACGCCCATGCCGTAGTTGTCGCCGAGGATGGTGGCGCGCGCGGCGAAGGGGCTGTTGAACTCGCGGTCGACGTTGATGACCGTGATGCCGGCCTCCATCGCCTGCAGCGCGACCGGGGTGAGCGCGGCGCCGTCGAAGGGCAGCAGCACGATGGCGTCGACGCCGTCGTTGATGAACGTCTCGACCTGGCTGATCTGGGTGCCCACGTCGTTGGTGCCCTCGGCGACGGTGAGTTCGACGTCCCCGAACTCCTCGGCCGCGGCGCGCGCGGCCTCGGTGATGCCGGCCATCCAGCCGTGGTCGGCGGCCGGGGCCGAGAAGCCGATGCGGACGGTCTCGCCCTCTTCGTCGTTCGAGCTGGCGACGTTGGTGCCGCCGCCACCGCCGCCCGACTCCTCGGGCGTGTTGCTCGTGCAGCCGGCGATCAGGGCGCCGGCACCCACGAGGGCCACCGCGGTGGACGTCAGACGGCGGTAGGGGCGCTGCCTCGCTGCAGACATGATCTCTCCTCGGGTATCGCCTCCCTGGCGGCTCGGCCAGGTGGTGGTGCGTCGGTGGTGCTCCTCGCGGACCCGCGGCCCGGAGGGGTGGTGCTGATCCGACGGGGACGGCCGGCCGCCCCCGTCCGGGTCAGGTCGGGGGCCGGTCGGTGCTGCCGGGCGGGGTGCCACCGGGCCCACCGGGGATCGAGCCCCCGGAAACGGTGCCGGCGGGCGAGCCCGCGGTGGCCGGCGGTGCGCCGGAGCCACCGCCCCGGCCGAGACGGCCGAGGCTGAAGCTGCCGGTGGCGATCCGCATCTGCAGCAGGACGGCGACGACGATGATGACGCCGCGGGCGACCGCCTGCGCGGAGCTGGACAGGTTGTTCAGCGTGAAGACGTTGCCGAGCGTGGTGAAGATCAGCACGCCCAGGACGGTGCCGACGATCGTGCCGCGGCCGCCGATGAGCAGGGTGCCGCCGATGACCACCGCGGCGATCGCGTCGAGCTCGTAGAGGGTGCCGTGGGTGGAGCTGCCGGTCGTCGTCCGGGCCATGAGCATGACCGCGGCGATGCCGCAGGTGAGGCCGGACAGGACGTAGAGCCACATGGTGTGCCGCTGCACCCGGATGCCGGCCAGCCGGGCGGCCTCGGCGTTGCCGCCGACGGCGAAGGTGCGCCGGCCGAACGTCGTCCGGTTGAGCAGGACCCACCCGGCGATCGCGACCAGCGCGAAGATGATCACCAGCGTCGGGATGCCGAGGACGTCGCTGGAGAAGAACGCGAGGAAGTCGCGGTCCTGGACGATCTGGGTGCGCCGGTTGGCGATGATCTCCGCCAGACCGCGGGCCGCGGCCAGCATGGCCAGCGTCGCGATGAAGGCGACGAGCTTGCCGTAGGCGATGACGATGCCGTTGACCAGGCCCGCACCGGCGCCCACGGCCAGCGCCGTGAAGACCATGACGATCCAGTGGAAGTCCTCAGCCATCGCCTGGGTGGCCAGCGTCGTGGCCCAGACCGAGGAGAGGGCGACCAGCGCGCCGACCGACAGGTCGATGCCCCCACCGATGATCACGAACGTCATCCCGATGCTGACCACGCCGATGACGGATGCCTGCCGCAGGATCGTCAGGACGTTGTCGACGTCGAGGAACTGCTCGGGGGCGGTGATCGCGCCGACGATGCAGAGGATCGCGAGGGCGATGACCAGGCCGAGGTTGCGGCCGACGGGGCCGGAGAGGAAGCTGCCCTTCCCGCTGCCCGACGAGTTCCGCGCAGCGACGGCGCTCCCCTCCGTCTCGGTCGCGCTGGTGCTCATGCCACGTCCCCTTCGTGCTGCGTCGCGATCGGTGCACCCGCGTGCGGAGTGCCTTCCATGATCAGGTCGAGCACCCGGTGCTCGTCGAGGTCGTCGGCTGGGGCCTCGGCGACGACCCGGCCGTCGGCGACCACGAGGACGCGGTCGGCCAGCCCGAGCACCTCCGGGATCTCGCTGGAGACCATCAGCACGGCCACCCCCCGGTCGGCGAGGTCGCGGACCAGCGCGTAGATCTCCGAGCGGGCGCCGACGTCGACGCCGCGGGTCGGCTCGTCGAGGAGGAGGACCCGGCAGTCGCGCAGCAGCCAGCGGGCCAGCACGACTTTCTGCTGGTTCCCGCCGGACAGCGTCCGCACGATCCGCGTGACGTCGGCCGGGCGGACGTCCAGCGACTCGGTCTGCGCCCGGGCGGCGGCCTTCTCGGCGCCGCCCGACAGGAAGCCGCCCCGGGCGAAGCGGCCGAGGGAGGAGACGGTGATGTTGCGGTAGACCGAGTCGTCCAGCAGCAGCGCCTGGCTCTTGCGCTCCTCCGGGGCGAGGCCCACACCGGCGGCGACCGCGGCTCCGACGTCGCCTGGGCGCAGCCGCTTGCCGGCCAGGCGGACGGTGCCGTCGGTGGGACGACGAGCGCCGTAGATCGTCTCCAGGATCTCCGAGCGACCCGAGCCCACGAGCCCCGCCAGCCCGACGATCTCGCCGGGGCGCATCGTGAGGCTGACTCCCTCGAAGTGGCCGCCCAGACCGAGGCCCTCGACCTCGAGCAGCGGCGCCTCGGTGCCGTGCGGTGCGGCACGGCGCTCCGGGAAGACGTACTCGATCGTCCGTCCGGTCATCAGCGTGATGACCTCACGGGTCGAGGTCTCCCGGGCCGGCAGCCCGGTGGCGACGGTGCGCCCGTCCTTCAGGACGGTGATCCGGTCGCCGATCTCGCGGATCTCCTCGAGCCGGTGGGAGATGTAGACGACGGCGACGTCGTGGGCGCTGAGATCGCGGATGACGCCGAAGAGCCGTTCGACCTCCTCGTTGTCGAGCACGGCCGACGGCTCGTCCATGATGATCAGCTGCGCGTCCTGGGACAGCGCCCGCGCCATGCTGACCATCTGCTGCTGCGCCGCCGACAGCGCGCCGACCTCGGCGGTGGGCCGGATCTCCGGATGGCCGAGGCGGGTCAGCAGTTGCGCGGCGGACCGGCTCGCCGCAGCGGGCCGGGTGATGCCGAACCGGGAGCTCTCCCGGCCCAGGAAGATGTTGTCGGCGACGGTCAGCCCGTTCACCAGGTCCAGCTCCTGGTAGATCGTCGCGATGCCCAGCGACATCGCCGCCTGGGGGTCGGTCAGGCGGACCGGCTCGCCGCGCCAGGTGATCTGGCCGACGTCGGGCTGGTGGGCGCCGGCGAGGACCTTGATGAGCGTCGACTTGCCGGCACCGTTCTGGCCGAGCAGGCAGTGCACCTCGCCGGGACGGACGTCGAGGTCCACCCCGTCCAGCGCGCGGACGCCGGGGAAGGTCTTCACGATGCCGTGCATCTCGAGCAGCGGGGTGGTCACCTCGGGCCTCCGACGGCGGTGGGAGCTGCGCCAACGGCTGCGGCCAGCAGCAGACGCCCAACCGGCACGCCGCCACCTCCGGACTTTTGCTCACCGTTGACCATTAGTCGGTTCAGGCGAGAACCTATGAGCCAGGTCACCCCGGGTCAAGGCCGCACGAGGGAGTTACCGAACCGCAACCTCCAGCGGCCGCGGTCGGACGTCGTCGCGCCGGCTACTGGGCCAGCGCCTGGTGCACCGCGTCCTCGTCGAGGAAGCCCTCGATCGCCATGAGCGCCGCACCCAGCCGGCCCGAGAGGTCGGGGGCGTCGCTGACGGTGATCTCCAGCGTCCGGGCGGCCAGCGGCATCGCGCGGCGGTAGACCGCCTCGCGGATGCCGGCGAGCAGCGGCGCGCCGGCCTGGGCCACGCCGCCGGTCATGACGATGCGGTGCGGGTTGAAGAAGTTGACCAGCGCGGCGAGCACCGTGCCGATGGTCCGGCCGGCGTCGCGCACCAGCTCCAGGGCCGGACCCTCGCCCTGCGCCGCCCGCTCGACGACCTCGCGCGTCGTGCTGACCGGCAGCCCGGCGGCGACGGCGTCACGGAGCAGCGCGCCGCCGCCGGCGATCGCCTCGAGGCAGTTCTCGTTGCCGCACCGGCAGACCACCGTCCGCCCGTCGGGCTGGGCGACGTAGATGTGCCCGATGTCCCCGGCGCTGCCCTGCGCCCCCCGGTACACCCGGCCGTCGACGATGACGCCGCAGCCGATCCCGGTGCCGACCTTGACGACGAGCACATCCTGGACCGACCCGCCGACGCCCATCTCCCCCAGGGCCATGACGTTGACGTCGTTGTCGACGAAGACGGGGCAGTCGTACCGGGCGAAGGCGTCCGGGATCGGGTAGTCGTGCCAGCCCGGCATGATCGGCGGGTGGGACGGCCGGCCACTGGAGAACTCGACCGGCCCGGGCACGCCCACGCCAACGGCGCACACGTCGGCCGGGGCGAGACCGGCCTCGGCGAGCACCTTCTGGGCCAGCCGGTCGACCTCGGCCAGGACCGCCTGCGGCCCCTCCGCGATGTCGATCGGGTGCCCGGCGGTGGCCAGGATCCGCGCCGAGAGATCGGTGACCGCGACGTCGACACTGGTCACGCCCAGGTCGACGGCGAGCACGCAGCCCGCGCGGCTGTTGAAGTGCAGCAGCGTGGGCGGGCGCCCGCCGGTGCTCCACCCCGGACCGCCCTCCTCCAGGAAACCGGCGGCGATCAGCTGGTCCACCCGCGCGCTCACCGTGTTGCGGGACGCGCCGGTGAGCGCCACGAGGTCCGCCCGGCTGCGCGCACGTCCGGTGCGCACGTGGCGCAGCAGCGCGCCGGCCGAGGCAGTTGTGTTCGCCACGTCGCCCATCGTGACACGCTCAGCTGCCCACGCCCCCGAGAACGACGGCGACCTCCTCGAGGAGCGTCCGCACGGTCATGGGCGCACGGTCTCCCCGGCCTCGGCGTGGAGCGCCGTCCGGCGGGTAGTGCGCCAGACTGTGGCCTGCATCGCCCGGGGCCGTGCACGGCCAGGAGACGCCGGAGTGGGAGACTGGAATCATCATGACGACATCACCTGAGACCGCACCCGTCGGCACCACCCGATCCGGCCGGCCTCGTGTCGTCATCGTCGGCTCGGGCTTCGGTGGACTGTTCACCGCCCAGGCGCTGCGGAAGGCCCCCGTCGACGTCACGATCGTGGCCAAGACCAGCCACCACCTGTTCCAGCCGCTGCTCTACCAGGTGGCCACGGGCATCCTGTCCGAGGGCGAGATCGCCCCGGCCACCCGCGAGATCCTGCGCTGGCAGAAGAACGTCCGGGTGGTGCTCGGAGAGGTCACCGACATCGACCTGGCCGCGAGGACGGTCACGTCCTCGATCCTGGGCCGGACCACGGTGCACCCCTACGACGAGCTGATCGTCGCCGCCGGTGCCGGCCAGTCCTACTTCGGCAACGACCGGTTCGCCGAGTTCGCCCCCGGCATGAAGAGCATCGACGACGCCCTGGAGCTGCGCGGGCGCATCTTCGGCGCGTTCGAGCTGGCCGAGCTGGCCACCGACCCGGTCGAGATCGACCGGCTGCTCACCTTCGTCGTCGTCGGCGCCGGCCCCACCGGGGTGGAGATGGCCGGCCAGATCGCCGAGCTGGCCCACCGCACGCTGCGCCGCGACTTCCGCACCATCGACCCCACCCAGGCGCGGGTGATCCTGCTCGACGCCGCGCCGGCCGTGCTGCCCTCCTTCGGGGAGAAGCTCGGCGACGCCGCCCGCCGGCAGCTCAACCGGATCGGCGTGGAGGTCCAGCTGGGCGCGATGGTCACCGAGGTCGACGCCGACGGCCTGGTGGTCAAGGACTCCGACGGGCAGACCCGGCGCATCGCGGCGGCCACCAAGATCTGGGCCGCGGGCGTGCAGGCGTCGCCGCTGGGCCGGATCCTCGGCGAGCAGTCCGGCGCCGAGGTCGACCGCGCCGGCCGGGTCTCCGTGCAGCCCGACCTCACCCTGCCCGGGCACCCCGAGGTGCACGTGGTCGGCGACATGATGAGCCTGGACCGGTTGCCCGGCGTCGCGCAGGTGGCCATCCAGGGCGGCAAGTACGCCGCCGACGCCATCAAGCGCCGGCTGGCCGGCCGCCCCCCGGCCGAGCCCTTCAGGTACTTCGACAAGGGCTCGATGGCGACGATCTCCCGGTTCTCCGCGGTCGCCGACATCGGCAAGCTCAAGTTCGAGGGCTTCATCGCCTGGGTGCTGTGGCTGGTCGTGCACCTGATGTACATCGTCGGGTTCAAGAGCCGCATCACCACCGTGCTGCACTGGATGGTCAGCTTCCTCGGCCGCGGCCGCTCCCAGCGGGTCGCCACCCAGCAGCAGGTCTACGGCCGCCTGGCGCTCGAACACCTCGGCCCGGGGTTCTCCGTCTCCAAGAGCGGCGGCCCCAAGGACGACGCGGCGCCGGCGGAGGACGCGACGGAGCGCCGCTCCGCGTGAGCCCGCCCGCCGCGGCCGGGACTCAGACCGGGTGCCCGAGCGGCGGCACGTGCTCGTCGGGCCGCTCGAGGTGCAGGGGCCGCAGCGGGCGGGTCTCCTCGAAGGAGAGGAAGGCGTCGTAGCGCTCGCCGAGCACGGTGGGGACGTAGTTGCCCCACCGCTCGCGCTCGGGCCGGTAGACGACGCCGATCGCCCGGTGGTCGAGTCGCCGGTCGAGGAACGCCGGGCGCTGCCCGCCCGGTGACCAGACGAGCAGGCAGTCGTGGCCCACCTGCTCGTGCAGCAGCGCCTCCAGGCCGCCGGCCCGGGCCGCGGGCACCGGCATCCGCTCCATCTGCGCGCCCCACGCCGCGCCGGCGATCACCCCGCCGCGGTGGCCGCCGAGCCCGACCAGGACGACGTCCGCGGCGCCGTGCCGCTCGCGCAGCAGCTGGCCGACGTTCACCATCCCCGCGCCGGCCATGTCGGTGGCGCGGGCGTCGCCGACGTGGGTGTTGTGCTCCCACACCACGGCGCCGGCGCCGGTGTGCTCCAAGAGCCGGTCGAGGGTGTCGGCCATGTGTACGTCGCGGACGTTCCACGACTGCGCCGAGCCGGCCACCATCGCCCGGTAGTAGCGCTCCGCGTCGGCGACCACCCCGGCGTTGATCTCCGCGGCGAAGTGCGCCTCGGGGTCGTCGGCGGGCGCCCGCCGGCCGCGCTCCGCGCAGAGGTGCTGCAGCAGCTCGACGACGGTCTGCTCGCAGGTGGTGGGCGCCAAGCGGGTGGCGAAGGCGTACTCGGCGCCGTCCTCACCGAAGGGCTCGAAGCACTGCAGCGCCGCGACCGCCTTGTCCACGTGCTCGGGCTCGTGCTCGCGCAGCCAGCCGACCAGCTCGTGCATGGAGTCCCAGAGGCTGTAGACGTCGAGTCCGTAGAACCCCACCCGCCGGTCCTCCGGCCGGTCGGCGTTCCACCCCCGCAGCCAGCGGCAGAAGTCGACGACCTCGTCGTTGGCCCACATCCACGTCGGCCACCGCTCGTAGGCGTCGAGCGCGGCCCGAGGGTCCTCGTCGGCGCCGGCCCGGAGCTTCACGCTGCGGTTGACCCGGTAGCAGTCGGGCCAGTCGCCCTCGACGGCGACGAACCCGAAGCCGCGCTCCTCCACCAGCCGGCGGGTCAGCGCCGCCCGCCAGGCGTAGTACTCGTGCGTGCCGTGGCTGGCCTCGCCGATGGCCACGATGCGCGCGTCCCCGACCCGCTCGAGCAGCGGGTCGAGGTCGGCGGGGTCGCGCAGCGGGCGGGCGAGCTCGCGGGCGCCGTCGTCCATGGCCCTACTCCGCGCTCCCCGGCTCGGCCATCTGCCGGTGCGCCTTCGACTTCAGCCGGTCCGGGAGCACCGCGTTGGCCGCCCCCTGCACCTTGGTCATCAGCGATCCGGCGACCACCTTGTCCTCGCCCGCCATCAGCGCCTCGAAGCCCTGCTCGGCGACCTGCGCGGGGTCGTCCTTCTTCCCGGCCCCCACCCTGGTGTCCTGCATCTCGGCGCGGTCGAAGAACTCGGTCCCGGTGGGCCCGGGCATCAGCGAGGTGACCGTCACCGCGCTGTCCCGGAGCTCCTCGACCAGCGCCTCGGCGAAGGACTGGAGGAAGGACTTGGAGGCGTTGTAGACGGCCTGGAACGAGCCGGGCATGGTCGAGGCGATCGACGAGGTGATGAGCAGCCGGCCCTCGTTGCGGGCCACCATGTCCCGCAGCACCAGCTTGGCCAGCCGCACCGTCGAGGTGACGTTCAGGTCGATGATCTCGAGCTCCCTCTCGAGCTCGTTCTCGACGAACGGGCCGCCCTGGCCCACCCCGGCGTTGAGCGCGGCCGCCGCGAGGGGGCGGCCGGTCGCCTGCACCGCGGCCCACACCGACTCGACGCCCGCGGGCGTGCGCAGGTCGGCCTGGACCGGCTGCACCGTCGTCCCGCCCAGGCGCAGCTGTTCGGCGGCGGCGGCCAGCTCGGCGTCCTCGGCGTTGACGACGAGGTCGAAGCCGGCGCCGGCGAACTGGCGGGCCAGCTCCAGGCCGATCCCGCTGGAGGCTCCGGTCACGAGGGCGAGGGGACGCGGTTCCGTCATGGGGGCCCCACTACCCGGGCGGCGGCGGGCCGACGCGCGCCGGTCAGGACGCCGGCACGCCCTCGCGCAGCAGCTCCGCGGCCACCGCGCGGGGGTCGCCGGTGCGCGCCCACGTGTCCCGCTGGCGGCTGGCGGAGGTGCCCCGGGCCCAGAGCCGGTCGAGCAGCGTGGCGACGGCGTCCTCCTCGCCGGCGGTCCGCAGGTCGTCGGCGAGCTCGGCCACCAGCCGGTCGACGGCGGCCCGCGAGGGCACCGGCTCGCCGGCCACGGGGTCGAAGAGCTCGCCGCCGAGGCCGTCCTTCGCCGCCCGCCAGCGCGCGGCCCGGAGCAGCTCGGGGCGCGGGTCCGGAACGGGCTCGCCCTGCTCGGCCCGAGCGGCGAGCACCCGCACCAGCGAGCGGACGAGCGCGGCGTGCAGGACGGCGGCGTCGAGGTCGGTGCAGACGTCGGCGAGGCGGAACTCCAGCGTCGGCCAGCGCGACGAGGGCCGCACGTCCCAGTACAGGTGCGAGCCGTCGGCGATCACCCCGCAGCGGACCAGCCCGTCGACGACGGCACGGAACCCCTCGGCACCCCCGAGGAGCTCCGGTGACCCGGCCGTTGGCCAGCGCGACCACCACGGGGTGCGGAAGGAGTCGTAGCCGGTGTCCACGCCGTCGTGGAACGGCGAGCTGCCGGTCATCGCCAGCAGCACCGGCAGGTAGGGCCGGGCGCGGTCCATCACCGCGACCGCCGTCTCCAGGTCGGGGACGCCGACGTGCACGTGGCAGCCGCAGATGTCCTGCTGCTCGGCCAGTGCCGCCCAGCGGTCCACCATCGCCCGGTACCGCGGCGCCGGGGTGAGCCGCTGCTGGCGCCACGACGCGAACGGGTGGGTGGAGGCGGCGAGGACGGCCAGCCCGGCCGCGGACGCCGCCGCCGCGGCCTCGGCCCGGGTGGCGACCAGCTCCGCCCGCAGCTCCCCCAGCGTCGTGCAGACCCCTGTCGACGTCTCCAGCTGGGTCGTGACGATCTCGGCGTGCACGTGCTCCCCGGCGGTGCCCTGCAGGGCGGCGGTGCTGACGACGGCGCTGGGGGTGAGCTCGAGGGTGACAGGGTCGACGAGGTGGAACTCCTCCTCCACACCGACCGTGGCGCCGGCGGGCGGGAGCCGGGGAGCGGCCGGCCCGCTCACGGCTCGGCGAACCAGGCGAAGCCGAGGCCGGGCACCACCAGCCGGCCCTCGACGACCTCCAGCGGACCGTCGCTGCCGTGCACCTGCTCGTAGCTGCCGAAGCCGGTGACGGTGTCCGCGTCCACGGTCCGCGCGTCCGGGGCGAAGTTGGCCAGGCCGACGAAGGTGCCGCTGCGCGGGTGCCGGCGCGACCACGCCAGCACCGCGTCGTCCCCGACGTCCAGCACGACCGGCTCGACGCCGCCGCGCAGCGCCAGCAGCGACCGGCGCGCCGCCCCCAGCTGCCGGATCCGCGCGAAGACGCGGCCCTCCAGCGTGCCCGCGTCGTTGCGGCGGGCGGCGGCGGCCCAGTCCATGGGCGGGCGGTGCATCCAGCGGTTGTCGGGGGCCCGGGCGGGGTCGTCGAGGTAGCCGGTGTCGTTGCGCAGGGCCAGCTCGTCGCCCATGTAGAGCAGCGGGATGCCGCCGTGGGCGTAGGCCACCGAGTAGAGCAGCACCAGCCGCCGGATCCCCCGCTCCAGCGCCTCCTCGTCCCCGTCGGCCAGCGCCGCCTCGATGCCGCACAGCGACGCCGCGGAGCCGGAGACGCGGGCGTCGCCGGTGGCCGGGTTCTCCTGGAACAGCGCGCCGCGGGCGAACGAGCCCGGGAAGCGGCC
Organism: Geodermatophilus sp. CPCC 205761; assembly: GCF_051383655.1. Taxonomy (NCBI): domain Bacteria; kingdom Bacillati; phylum Actinomycetota; class Actinomycetes; order Geodermatophilales; family Geodermatophilaceae; genus Geodermatophilus; species Geodermatophilus sp. CPCC 205761. Next base: position 65,484 of record NZ_JALPKQ010000021.1, on the reverse strand, counting down.
GGCGTAGAAGTCGTTGAGGAACCGCCGGTGGCCGAACCCGTCGGCGCCGACGGCCGCGGCGTCCTCGTCGGTGATCGCCCAGCCGATGTCGTCGTGCCCGCGCACGTAGGTGACCCAGGTGGCGGTCGGCGGGATGGGCTGCATCCGGCGCAGCGCGGTGCGGGCCAGGCGGGCGTCCTGGGTGGCCAGGCTGCTCCACAGCAGCACCATGAGCTGGTTGTGGTAGGCCAGCTCGCACTCGGGGCGGAACCGGTCGTGCCCGCCGAGGTAGGGCACCAGGTCGTCGGGCGACACGATCGCCTCGGCCTTGAACACCACGCCCGGCGCGGCCAGCCGGGTCAGCGCGTGCAGCAGCTGCAGGAGGCTGTGCCCCTCCGGCTGGTTCTGGCAGCTGGTGCCCAGCCGCTTCCACATGAACGGCACGGCGTCCATGCGGAAGACGTCGACCCCGCGGTTGGCCAGCCAGAGGATCTCGCCGAGCATCGCCAGGGTGACCTCGGGGTTCGAGTAGTCGAGGTCCCACTGGTAGGGCCAGAACGTCGTCCACACCCACCCGCCGGCCCCGCCGCAGGCCTCGGGCACCCAGCTGAACGATCCGGGTGCCCGGTCGGGGAAGACCTCGGGGATCGTCGCGTCGTACGCGTCGGGCATCGTGCGGTCGGGGAAGGCGGTGTAGAAGCCGGCGTACGCGGGGTCGCCGGCCAGCCAGCCGCGGGCCCACTCGTGCTCGCGGGCGGTGTGGTTGAGGACGAGGTCGATGCACAGGCTCATGTCCCGCCCGTGCAGGGCCGCCGCCACCGCCTCGAGGTCGGCCATCGTGCCCAGCCGCGGGTCGACCGCGCGGTAGTCGGCCACCGCATAGCCGCCGTCGTTCTCGCCCTCCCGCGGCTCGAGCAGCGGCATGAGGTGCAGGTACGTGGTGCCGAGCTCGGCGAGGTGGTCCAGGTGCTCGGGCAGCCGGTCGAGCGTGCCGCAGAAGCGGTCGACGTAGCAGACGTAGCCCTGCATCCCGGCCCGCTGGAACCACGCCGGGTCGATCTCGCGGCGCCGGTCCAGCCGGCGCAGCGGCTCCGGCCGCTCCGCCGCGGCGGCGAGGACGAGGCGCAGCGCGCGCTCGAACAGCTCGTCGGCCGCCGCTCCGTACAGGATCGCCAGGGGCTCGTGGACGTCGAACCGCGCCAGGTGGACGCGGGCCAGGAACGCGTCGGCCTCCGCCTCCCCCCGGCTCGCGACCGCCTCCTTCTCGATCCGGGGCCGCAGCCCCGCCCACGCCTGTTCCGCCGCCTCCCGGCGCGCGGCCGCCGAGACCGTCACCGGCCCAGTATCGGGGCGCTGTTCGCCCACGGCATGACCGCCGCCACACCGGCCGCCGGAGGAGTTCACTGGACGTGTAATCGCGTAATCAGGAGGCATGCCATGAGCCTGCTGCCGGACCCGGACACCGAGTCGGTGCTGGACGCCTACTCCCGCATCGTCACCGCCGTCGCCGCCGAGCTCACCCCGCACGTCGCCGCGCTGCAGGTCAGCGCGCCCGGCGGCCGCGGAGGCGCGGGGTCGGCCGTCGTCGTCCGGGACGACGGGCTGCTGCTGACCAACGCCCACGTGGTGGGTCCGGCCCGGTACGGGCGGGCGGTCTTCAGCGACGGCAGCGAGAGCGACGTCGACGTCGTGGGCGCCGACCCGCTGTCGGACCTCGCGGTGGTGCGCGCCCGCACGGAGACCCCGCCGCCGGCGGTGCTCGGCGACGCCGCGGAGCTGCGCGTGGGCCAGCTCGTGGTCGCCGTCGGCAACCCGCTGGGGCTGGCCGGCTCGGTGACCGCCGGGGTGGTCAGCGGGCTGGGCCGGTCGCTGCCGACGCACGACGGCCGGACGGCGCGGGTGGTCGAGGACGTCATCCAGACCGACGCCGCTCTCAACCCCGGCAACTCCGGCGGCGCGCTCGCCGACTCCACCGGCCGGGTGGTCGGGATCAACACCGCCGTCGCCGGCTGGGGCCTGGGGCTGGCCGTTCCGGTCAACGACACGACCCGGCGGATCGTCGCCGCGCTCGTGCGGGACGGGCGGGTGCGGCGGGCCTTCCTCGGACTGGTCAGCACGCCCGCGCCGCTGCCCGCTCCACTCGCCGAGCGCAGCGGCCGCCGGCGGGGGCTGCGGGTGGTCGACGTGGTCGCGGGGTCCCCCGCCGACCGAGCCGGGCTCAAGGCCGGCGACCTCGTGCTCGAGGCCGGCCGGCAGCCGGTGGCCGAGGCGCAGAGCCTGCAGCGGCTGCTGTTCGAGGACGCCATCGGGCGACCGCTGCCGGTGACCGTCTCCCGGCGCGGCGCGATGGTCGACGTCATCACGGTGCCCACCGAGCTCACCGGCGGGTGACCGGCCGGCCGGCGGGTCACCCGGTGGGGATCCCCCGTTGGGGGCAAGCCGTCCGGGCGCGCTGCAGAACGTCACCGTCCCGACCGATGCTGGCCGGGACGAACGGGGGACTCTCATGCACGCGGACCGGCCGGCCGGCACGGCGCTGCTGTCGCTGCTGTACGGCGTCAGCGGCGCGCTGTGCCTCGTCGGTGCCCTGCGACCGCTGACGCCCGAGACGCCGGTCGGGCTGCTGTGGGTGCTCGCCGCCGTCGGCTGCGGGGGCGCGGTCGCGCTCCGGCTGGGCCGGCGCCGCATCACCCCGCGTGCGGTGCACCTCGCGGTGGCGACGATGGCGACGCTCATCGCCGTGCTGGCCTGGCGGTCGGTGACCGCGGTCGGCGTCGTGGGCCTGGGCCCGTCGATGGTGGCGCTGGCGGTCTACGCCGCGCACTACCTGCCGGGCAACGCCGCCCGGGCGCACGGGGTCTACCTGCTGGCGGTCACCACCACGGGCGCGGTCGCCGCCGCGCCGTCCGGGATCGCCCTGCCCTGGCTGACCACCGTGATCACCGTCGCCGCCCTCGTCGAGGCCCAGACCCGGATCTCGGCGACCCTGCACCGGGCCGCGGGCACCGACCCGCTGACCGGGCTGGCCAACCGGCGGGCCTGGGAGGCCGGCGCGGAGCGGAGCCTGGCGCACGCCGCGCGCAGCGAGGAGCCGCTGACCGTGGCGGTCATCGACCTCGACGGCTTCAAGACCATCAACGACGAGGAGGGGCACAGCGCCGGCGACGCGCTGCTGCAGTCGCTGGCCCGGGCGTGGAGCAGCCAGCTGCGCACCGCCGACCTGCTCGGCCGCTACGGCGGCGACGAGTTCGTGCTGTGCCTCCCGTCGGCCGACGCCCGCTCGGCCGCCGAGCTGCTGGTCCGGCTGCGGGAGAGCCATCCGGCGTCGTGGTCGGCCGGCACCGCCACGGCCGGCCCTGGGGACACCCTGGCCGACCTCGTCCTGCGCGCGGACACCGACCTCTACCGGCACAAGCGGCGCGCCGGCCGCCTCACCTGAGCCCACCCACCGGGGCCGTCCGACCCTGTCCCCGCCGTTGCGGCGGGAGCACGGTGGCCGGGTCCGTCCGGGGAGGTCGGGATGGCAGCGATCGTGGTCTGCGGCGGCGGGGTCATCGGCCTGTGCGCGGGGATGATGCTGGCCGAGGACGGGCACGAGGTGACCGTGCTGGAGGCCGATCCGGACGGCGCCCCGCCGACGACGGCCGCCGCCTGGGACTCCTGGAACCGGCACGGCGTGGCGCAGTTCCGCCAGCCGCACAACCTGTTCGCCCGGTTCCGTGCCGTCGCGGACGCCGAGCTGCCGGGCCTGACCGACCGGATGCTCGCCGCCGGCTGCACCTGGGTGGACTACCTGGACCCGCTGCCGCCGTCGATCGAGGACCGCGAACCCCGGCCGGACGACGACCGGATCCGGTTCGTGACCGGCCGGCGCCCGGTCCTCGAGGCGGTCGTCGCGGCGGCCGCCGAGGAGCACCCTCGGCTGACCCTGCGCCGGGGCGTGCGCGTCACCGGCCTCGTCGCCGGGGCCGCGGCTCTGCCCGGCGTCCCCCACGTGGTGGGCGTGCGGACCGCCGGCGGGGAGGAGATCCGCGCCGACCTGGTCGTCGACGCGATGGGACGCCGCACGCCGAACGCCGACTGGCTCGCCGAGCTCGGTGCCCGCCCCGCGCACGTGGAGAGCGAGGACAGCGGTTTCGTCTACTACACCCGGTACTTCACCGGGCCGGAGCTGCCGCGGCGGATCGGCCGGTCGCTGGCCCCCCTCGGCAGCATCTCGCTCCTCACCCTGCCCGGGGACAACGACACCTGGTCGGTGACCGTGTTCGGCCCGACGCGGGACGCCCCGCTCAAGGCGCTGCGCGACCCGGACGTCTTCACCCGCCTGGTGACGGCCTGTCCCCTGCAGGCGCACTGGCTGGACGGGAAGCCGATCACCGACGTGCTGGCGATGGCCGGCATCCTCGACCGCTACCGGCGGATCGTCGTCGACGGCGAGCCGGTCGTCACCGGCTTCGTCCCGATCGGCGACGCGTGGGCGTGCACCAACCCCTCGGCCGGGCGCGGCATCTCGGTCGGGATGGCCCACGCCCAGCAGCTGCGCCTCGCCGCGCGGGACCACCTCCACCGTCCGGCGGAGCTGGTGGGCGCCTTCGACGAGGCCACCGAGCGGGAGGTGACGCCGTTCTTCCGCAACCAGATCGCCGCGGACCGGGCCCGGATCGCCGAGATGGACGCGCTCCGCGCCGGCGAGCCACCACCGCCACCCGACCCCCGGCAGGTCGGCCTGCTGACTGCGGCCATGCACGACGCCGACGTGTTCCGGGGGCTGCTGGAGATCATCACCTGCCTCGCCCAGCCGCAGCAGGTGATGGCCCGCCCCGGCATGGCCGAGCGGGTCGCGCGGTTCGCCGACGCCCCTCCGCCGCCGCCCACGCCCGGCCCGGACCGCGCCGGGCTGCTGGCGCTCCTGGCCGGCTGAGGGTCAGGGGCGGCGCCAGTCGTCGCTGGTCAGGTGCGAGCCGGCCATCGGGCCCATCTGCAGCATCCCGCCGTCCACCGGCCACGAGGCGCCGGTGACGTAGGCGGCCGCCGGCGAGGCGAGGAAGGCGACCACCGCGGCGACCTCCCGGGCGTCGCCGGGGCGGCGCAGCGGGACGCCGGGTCGTTCGTGCCCGGGCGCGGTCGGGTCCTCGTCCTCCTGGCCGGTCATCGGGGTGGCGATCTCGCCGGGCGCGACCGCGTTGACGGTGATCCCGTGCTCGGCGAGCTCGATGGCCGCGACCCGGGTGAGCAGGCCGAGGCCGCCCTTGGCCGCGCAGTACGCCGCGGCGCCGACCCGCGGCTGGTGCTCGTGGACGCTGGTGATGTTGACGATCCGCCCGCCGCGGCCCGCGGCGACCATGCGCCGGGCGGCCCGTTGCAGGCACAGGAACGCGCTGTCGAGGTCGGTGGCGAGCACCTCCCGCCAGGTGGCGTAGTCGGTGGCGAGGACGCTGCTCATGTGCCCGGTGCCGGCGTCGTTGACCAGGACGTCGATCCCGCCGAGGGCCGCGGCGAGGTCGTCGACCACGTCGGCGGCCTCCGGCAGCCGGGTGAGGTCCACGTAGCGGACCTCGGCGCGGCGACCGAGCGCCCGCACCTCCCCGGCCGTCGCCTCGGCGGCCTCCTTCTCCCGGTACCAGGTGATGCCGATGTCGCAGCCGCCCTCGGCCAGCGCGACGGCGGTCGCCCGGCCGATGCCCGACTCGGAGCCGGTGATGATCGCGACCCGGGACCCGCCCTCGCTGTCGGTCATGAGCCGAGGCTAGACAAACGGCCTCCTGCCGCCCACCGCTCGCCCGCTCGCGGCCGGGCCGTGAAGGGCGCCCTCAGGCGGCGGTGTCGAGGCGCTCGTCGAGGAGCGCGTCGACCGACGCCTGGGCCTCCTCGACCAGCCGGGTGTTCTCCCCCGACGGACAGTGCGCCCACGTGCTGCGGGCGACGCCGAGGGCGATGTAGGCGACGGCGATCTCCAGGTCGAGGTCGTCGAGGCTGGTGACGGTGCGGGTCATGATGACCTCCCCGGAACTCGGAACGCCGGTGCGGTGTCACGGTCCCGCGGCGCCGGCCGCCGGAGCAGCCGTGACCTGGGGTGACACCCGCCCCCACCTCTGGGGACACCCCGGACGCTAGGCCGGGGGTACGACAGTTCCGGGCTCCCGGACCGGCGTCCCGAGCCGGTCCGGTGGACTCACGCCGTGCGGCTCTCCCGGTCGTAGTTGCGGCCGAGGAACGCCGGCACCCGCGCCCAGCGGAAGGCGAAGATCATCACCAGCAGGGTGGCGACGTAGGGGACGACGAGCAGCACCTGGCTGGGGATGCCGACGTCCCCGACCTCGGCGCGCAGGGCGATCACGTCCATGGCCGCGAAGAACAGGGCCCCGGCCGCGATGAACTGCGGCCGCCAACCACCGAAGAAGGTCAGCGCGATCGCCAGCCAGCCGCGGCCGCCGACGATCCCCTCGGTGAACGTGCCGGTGTAGACCATCGGCAGGTACGCGCCGGCCACCCCCATCAGGGCACCGCCGGCGGTCGCCGTCCAGATGCGCGTCCGGGCCACCGCGATGCCCAGGCTGTCGGCCGCCTTCGGGTTCTCCCCCACCGCACGCAGGTCCAGGCCCGCGCGGGTGCGGTACAGGAAGACGTACAGCCCCACGGCGACCAGCGCGGCCAGGTACACCAGCACGTTGTGCGAGAACAGCACCGTGCCCAGCACCGGGATCTCGCTGAGCAGCGGGATCTCCACCCGGGGCAGCGTCTCGATCAGCGGCTGCGACCCCGTCTCCCCGACGACCACCCGGAACAGCAGCCCGGCCAGGCCCGTCGCGGCGAAGAACAGCGCCAGGCCGATGACGAACTGGTCCAGCCGCAGGGACGTCGTCGACCAGCCGAGGACCAGCCCGACCAGGGCCCCCACCGCGGCCGCGGTGAGGATGCCGACCGTGTTGCTGCCGACGCCGAAGCTGACGAGGAAGCCGACCGAGGCGCCGAGGACCATGACGCCCTCCTGCGAGACGCTGAAGACGCCGGCGAGGCCGCCCAGCATCGTGCCCAGCGAGGCGAGCAGGTACGGCACCGTCGCGACGACGGTGAGCTGGGCCAGGGTCTCGAACTCCGTCATGCCGCCGCCCTCCGCGCGAGACGCCCGGCGATCACGTCGGACAGGAGCAGGAAGATGAGGATGAGGGCCTCGATGATCAGGACCATCTCGGCCGGCACCCCGACCGTGCGCTGCATCGAGCTCGCCCCGACCTCCAGGATCGAGATGCCGAAGGCCACCACGGGCACCCACAGGGCGTTCCCGCGGGCGATCAGTCCGACGATGATGCCGAGCAGCAGGTAGTTGGACTGCATGCCCTCGATCGCGCGGCCGTGGACCCCGGCCACCTCGATCGCCCCCGCGAGCCCGGCCAGCGCCCCGCCGACGACCAGCGCGACGACGGCGACCCGGCCGACCCGGATGCCGTTGATCGCCGCGGCGCGCGGGTTGGTGCCCGCGGCGCGCAGCTCGAAGCCGGCCGCCGTCCGACGGGTGATGACGATGCTGGCCAGGCTGACCAGGACCGCCAGCAGGATGCCGGCGTGCACGCCCGGCGGGCCGCCGAGGACCGGCAGCTCGGCCGACTCCCCGATGGGCCGGGTGGCCGCTACACCGGCCGCCGGGTCCGACCACACCTCGGTGGCGGCGTAGTCCAGCACCTGGAACGACACGAAGTTCAGCAGCACCGTGCTCAGGATCTCGTTCACCCCGAACCGGCCCATGAGCAGCGCCGCGATGCCCGCCCAGACCGCGCCGGCCAGGACGCCGGCCAGCAGCACGAGGGGCAGGAGCAGGACGGCCGGCAGGTCGGCGTGGACGATCCCGACGCCGGCCGCCGCGGTCCCGCCGACCAGCAACTGGCCCTCACCGCCGATGTTGAACCGGCCCACCGCCAGCGGGACGGTGAAGGCGAGCGCCAGCAGCACGATGGTGACCCACTTGCTGAGGGTCTCGGTGAGCCCGAACGTCGTCTCGAACGACGTGGACAGGATGGTGGTGAAGGCACCGACGGCGTCGTAGCCGAGCACCGCCATGACCACGCCCGAGACGAGGAACGCCAGCACCAGGGCGAGCACGTAGGGCAGGAGGTCCCGGAGCAGCCGCAGGCCGCCGTGCAGCGGCACCTCCGGCGCCTCGGTCTGCGTCGGCGCGGTCGGGGCACTCATGCGTCCTCCCGCACGCCGGCCATCAGCCGTCCCAGGACGTAGGCGTCGAAGTCCCCCTGGGCGCGCTCCCCGACCACCTGGCCGGAGTAGAGCACCACCATCCGGTCGGCCAGCAGGCTGAGCTCGTCGAGGTCCTCGGAGATGAGCACGACGGCGCAGCCGCGGTCCCGGGCCTCCTCGACGCGGTCGTAGACGAAGCGGGTGGAGCGGATGTCCAGCCCCCGGGTGGGGTTCTGCACCACGAGCACCGTCGGCTCCCGCTCGAAGGCCCGGGCCAGCACGAGCCGCTGGATGTTGCCCCCGGAGAGGTTGCCGGCCGGGGCGTCCGGGCCCGGCGTCCGGATGGAGTAGCGCTCGATCGTGCGGCGGCTGTGCTCCCGCACCCGGCGCCAGTCGATCAGCCCGGCCCGGCGGAAGGCGGCGCTGCGCTGAGCCCCCAGCAGCAGGTTGTCCGTCACCGACGCCGCGCCGAGGATGCCGTCGCGGTGCCGGTCCTCCGGCACGTAGGCGATGCCGGCCTCCAGCCAGCGCAGCGTCGGCCGGCCGGCGAGCTCGGTGTCGTCCACCCGCACGCTGCCGCTGCGCACCGGCCGCACCCCCGCCAGCGCCTCGGCGAGCTCCACCTGCCCGTTGCCGGCGACCCCCGCGACCCCGAGGACCTCGCCGGCCCGGACGGTGAGGTCCAGACCGGTCAGCGCCGGCACGCCCTGGTCGTTGTCGACGCCGAGGTCCGCGACGGCCAGCCGGACGGCCGCGCCGGCGGCCGGGTGCTCGGGGGCGGCGGCTGCGGCCGCACCCACCGGCGCCAGGCCGAGCGCGGCGGCGACCTCGGACGACGGCTCGGCGGCCAGCTCGCCGACCATGAGACCGGCGACGCCCGCCGCGTCGGTCTCCGCGCGGCCGACGGTGGTCAGCCGGCGGCCGTCGCGCATGACCGAGATCCGGTCGCAGATGGCCAGCACCTCGCGCACCTTGTGCGAGATGAAGACGACGCTGGTCCCCTCCGCCACGATCTCCCGCAGCGAGGCGAACAGCGCGTCGACCTCCTGCGGGGTCAGGTTGGTCGTCGGCTCGTCGAGGACGAGGATCCGCGCGCCGCGGTAGAGCACCTTGAGGATCTCCACGCGCTGCCGCGCGCCCACCGACAGCCGGTCGGTGCGCGCCCGCGGGTCGACGGCGAGGCCGAAGCGGTCGGAGAGCTCGGCGATCCGCCGGCCGGCCCGCCGCAGCCCCCCGGACCGTCCGCTCGTGCCGACGACGACGTTCTCCACGACCGAGTACGCCGGCACCTGGAGGAGGTGCTGGTGGACCATGCCGATGCCCAGCCCGATGGCGTCCCGCGGCGACCGGATCGTCACCTCCCGCCCGTCGACGACGATCGTCCCGGCGTCGGGCCGGTAGAGCCCGTACAGGACGTTCATCAGCGTGGTCTTGCCCGCGCCGTTGCCGCCGACGAGGCCGTGGACCTCACCGGCCGCCAGCTCGAAGTCGGCGTCGACCAGGGCCTTGACCGGACCGAAGGACTTCGTCACGCCGCTCATCCGCAGCGGCACCCGGTCCGCGGGCGGAGGTGGCGCCTCCCCCGCCGGCGGCTGCCCCGGCGCGGTCACTCGACCGGGGTGACGTCGCGCTCGACCTCGATCTCGCCATTGGTCAGGCCGTCGATCACCTCGTCGACCTGGTCCACGACCGCCTGGTCGACGCCGGTCGGCGGCTGCATCGAGATCCCCTGCTCGAAGCTCATCCCGAGGTAGCCACCGGTCTCGCCGTCCTGCACCTGGCCGATGATCTCCTCGAGCATGACCGCGAAGTCGTACAGGACCGAGGTCAGGTAGTGGTCGGGGGCGAGCTCGGACTTGTCGGTGTACTTCGCGGTGATCCGGACGGCGCCGGCCGGCTCGGCCTTGACCGCCTCGAAGGCGCCCACCATGCCGAGGTTCAGCGAGCCCAGGACGACGTCCGCGCCACCGGCGATGAGCTGGCTGGTGAACTGCTGCCCGCGCGTCGGGTCGTTGAGGTCGCCGGTCCAGACGGGGGTCAGGGTGGCGCTCGAGCCGACGTCCGCCAGCGCCTGCTCGACGGCGTGCACCTCGGAGTAGCTGAACGGCAGCGTGGCCCCGCCCAGGTAGGCGATCTGCTGGCTCTGCGTGGTGGCCGCGGCCAGGATGCCCAGCGGGTAGAAGGCGAGGTGGAAGTTGCGGTCGAGCACCCACACGTTGTCCGGGACGCCCTCGGGCTGGGTGTCCTGCTCGGCGATGAAGACGACGTCCGGCGCCTCCTCGGCGACCGCCACCGTCGCGTCGTAGAACTGGCTGCCGTGCGTCCAGATGACGGTGTACCCGTCCGCGACGTACTCGCGCAGGACGCGCTGGGCGTCGGGCACGGCGACGCTCTCGGAGAAGGTGGTCTCCGCGTCGTACGCCTCCTCGGCCGCCTGGAGCGCCTCCAGGCCGAGGAAGGTGTAGTCCGCGTCGGTGGTCGTGCCCGAGAAGACCGCGGCGATGCGGGGCGCGTCGCCGCCCCCGCCCGCGGTACCGCCGCCTCCTCCACCGCCCCCGCTGTCGTCCCCACCGCAGGCCGTGGCCGTCAGCAGCAGCACGGAGGACAGGGCGACGGAGCGGAGGAACACTCGGGCGGAGCGCATGGAGGGCACCATCCTCGTTCGCGGGGGTCGAGAGGCAGCGAGCCTGTCAGCCCGGGGTTGCGGGGTCCCCCGCCGCGGGAGCAGCCGAGACCGAATCGATATCGATCGTGGGACCCCCGGCCCTGGCGAACCGGCCGGCCCACTCGGCCAGCAGGTCCCGCAGCTCCGGCGGGGCGACGACGGTGAACTCCGCACCGAGCGACCCGAGGGCGAACGCCGGCCAGTCCAGGTCGTCGGTCTCCATGTGGGCGCGGCTGCGGCCGTCCCCGGCGTCCTCGACCCGCGCCCACCGGCCGATCCGCGCCCGCACCCGGTCGGCCGGCGCCTCCACCAGCACCTCCACCACCCACGGGGTCGGCCCGGTCCCGGCCCGTACGAAGGCGACGGCGTCGTCCCCGGGCAGCCGCCGCGGGGCGAAGTGGGCGCCGGTCGGCCGCGGCCGCGCCAGCCGGTCCAGCCGGAAGCTGCGCCAGTCCCCCCGGAGCAGGTCGTAGGCCACCAGGTACCACCGCCGGCCCAGCGCCACGAGCCGCGCGGGCTCCACCTCCCGCTCGGTGGCGGCGCCGTCGGCCGCGGTGTAGGCGAACACCAGGCGCTCGGTGTCCCGGCAGGCCTGGGCCACCGTGGTGAGCACCTCGGGGTCGATGACCGCCGGTCCGTCCCGCCACCCGGCCGGCTCGGTCACCGCGCGCAGGGCGTCGGCGCGGCGGCGCAGCCGGGGCGGCAGCACCTGCACCACCTTCGTCAGCGCCCGCACCGACGACTCCGCCGTCCCGGCGATGGCGCTCTGCGCGGCCGCCTGCAGGCCGACGACGAGGGCGACCGCCTCCTCGTCGTCGAGCACGAGCGGCGGCAGCGCCGCCCCGGGTGCCAGCCGGTACCCGCCGTCCACGCCGGGCTGGGCCTCCACCGGGTAGCCGAGGTCGCGCAGCCGCTCGACGTCGCGCCGGAGGGTGCGGACGGAGACGCCGAGCCGTTCGGCGAGGTCGGCACCGCCCCAGTGCCGCCGGGTCTGCATGAGCGACAGCAGGCGGAGCGTGCGGTTCCCGGTGTCGGCCACGGGGAGAAGACTGCCGCACATCGCGGACAGGATCTGACACCAATGGTCCGTAGCGTCGTCCCCGACGGATCCACCGGAGACGGAAGGCGACCACGATGACCAGCGCGACGACCACCCTGACCGGCGAGCGGGCCGACCTGCTGGAGGCCCTCACGGCCCACCGGGCCTTCCTGCGCTACACCGTCCAGGGGCTCACCGACGAGCAGGCCCGGCAGCGGACGACGGCCAGCGAGCTGACCCTCGGCGGTCTGGTCAAGCACGTCGCCGGCACCGAGCGGTCGTGGGCCGACTTCATCGTGGAGGGCCCGGACGTCATGGCCGGCCCGGACGACCCCGAGCAGATGGCGAAGTGGGCCGAGGAGTTCCGGATGGGCCCGGACGAGACCCTCGCCGACGTGCTCGCGCGGTACGAGGAGGTCGCCCGGCGCACCGACGAGCTGGTGCGCACGCTGCCCGACCTCGACGCCGCCCACCCGCTGCCGCCGGCGCCGTGGTTCCAGCCGGGCGCGGTCCGGTCGGCCCGCCGGGTGTTCCTGCACATCATCGCCGAGACCGCCCAGCACGCCGGCCACGCCGACATCCTGCGGGAGTCCCTCGACGGCCAGAAGACCATGGGCTGACCGCGGTATTGGAAGCTATTCCCACGTACCGGGGCCGCTGACGTGGGAATAGCTTCCTATGCCTCGCGCACGGCGGCGACCACCTGCTCCAGCGCCGCCAGGCTGTGCCCGCTGACGAAGGCGTCGCACAGCGGCAGGGCCGCGGCCATCCCGCCCACCAGCGGCGCGTAGCCCGGCGCGGCCTTGCGCGGGTTCACCCAGACGATCCGGTGGGCCAGCCGGCGCAGCCTCCGCATCGCCTCGGCGACGTCCTCCGGGTCGTCCTGGGCCCACCCGTCCGACAGCACCACGACGACCGCCCCGCGGGCGAGGCCGCGGCGGCCGTGCGTGGCGACGAACCCGCCGATGCCCGCGGCCAGCCGGGTGCCGCCGGCCCAGTCCGAGGACGCGGCCCCGGCCCGGGCGAGCGCCTGGTCGGGGTCCCGGACGGCGAGCTGGCGGGTGAGCCGGGTCAGCCGGGTGGAGAAGACGAACGCCTCGGCCCGCGCCCCGGCCACCGCACCCTGCAGCAGGGAGAGGTAGACGCGGGTGTAGGGCTCCATCGACCCGGAGACGTCGCACAGCAGCACCAGCCGCCGCGGCTGCGTCCGCCGGGTGGCGTGCACCAGCCGGACCGGGTCCCCACCGGACCGCTGCGCGGAGCGCACCGTGCGGCGCAGGTCGATCCGGTCCCGCCCGTGGCGGGTGGGCCGGGTCCGCCGGCTGCGCCGCGACGGGGTGACCAGCACCAGCCGGCGCACCAGCTCCCGCACCCCGGTCAGCTCGTCGGCGGTGAGGTCGGCGAACGAGGTGTGCCGCAGCCGCTCCTCGGCCGACGCCGCGGCCAGGACGACGTCCCGCTCCGCCCCGCCGTCGTCGTCCCCGCCACCGGCGTGCCCCACCCCGCCCTCGGGCGCCCCCGGACCCTGCGGACGGCGGTCCGGCGGAGCGGGCCGGGTGCGGGGCTCGCTGCCCACCGCCGGGGGCGCCGTCGGGTCGCCGCGGCTGTCGGCCGGGTCGAGCCGGCCGTCGAACACCGCGGAGAAGACCGCGTCGAACAGCGGCAGCTGCGCACGGTCGCTGACCAGCGTGACGCGGCAGACCCAGTAGAGGGCCTCGCGGTCCCGCGGCGGCACCAGCTGCAGCGCCCGGGCCAGCCCGGCGGCGCGCTCCGGCGTGGTGGGCAGCCCGGCCCGCCGCAGCGCGGTGGTCAGCCCCACCGCCAGCGGGCCCGGCGCGACGGGCGGGTCAGGCACCGGCCAGCCAGGCCGCGCCGCGGCCGCGGACGAGCACCTGGTCGTCGCGGTTCTTGAGGACCGAGCCCCACGTCGCCTCGACCGCCGCCGGTTCCAGCCGGGGCACGCCCAGCACGGCGAGGGCGGCCACCCAGTCGATGACCTCGGCGATCCCGGGCGGCTTCACCAGGTCCAGCGAGCGCAGCCGGCCCACCGCCGCCGCCGCGTCGACCGCCAGCGGCTCGCTGCTGCCGGGAACCCGGCGGCGGACGATCTCGGCGACCCGCTCCGGAGCCGGGAAGTCGATCCAGTGGTACAGGCAGCGGCGGGTGAGCGCGTCGTGCAGGTCGCGCGTCCGGTTGGAGGTGAGGACGACGACCGGCGGGTGGGCCGCCCGGATGGTGCCCAGCTCCGGCACGGTCACCGCGGCCTCGGCGAGCACCTCGAAGGTGAACGCCTCGAACTCCGCGTCGGCCCGGTCGATCTCGTCGAGCAGCAGCACCGCCGGCCGCGGCCCGGCGTGCTCGATCGCCTGCAGCAGCGGCCGGCGCAGCAGATACCCCGGACCGAAGAGGTCGTCCTCGGCCAGCGGCGCGCCGGCCGCCTCGGCCAGCCGGATGCCCAGCAGCTGGCGCGGGTGGTTCCACTCGTAGAGCGCCTCGGCGGCGTCGATCCCCTCGAAGCACTGCAGGCGGTACAGCGGGGTGTCCAGCACCCGGGCCAGCGCCTTCGCCGCCTCGGTCTTGCCGACGCCCGGCTCGCCCTCCAGCAGCAGCGGCTGGGGCAGCCGGACGGCCAGGAACAGCGCGGTGGCCAGCCCGGGGTCGGCCAGGTAGTCGACGTCGTCGAGCGCGGCGGCCAGCGCGCCGACGTCCGGCACCCGGTCCCGGACGTGCTCGTCCGCCCCGACTCGCGCCGCCGTGGAGGAGCCGGGATGGCCGTCTCGGCCCTCAGGAGGCGGTGGCATACCGGTCCGGGTCGGCGAGGAAGGCGGCGCGGCAGCCCTCGCAGCAGAACCAGGTGCGGACGCCGCCGACCGTCGCGTGCGGGCTGGCGTCGACCGCCGCGACGGTCATCCCGCACACGGGGTCCACGGCCCGGGACGGAGCCGCCGGGGTCAGGGGCGGTACCGCGGCGCGCTCGGCGGCCCGCCGCTCGGCCACCACCTGCGCCCAGATGGAGAGCGCGATCTCCGCGGCGGTACGGCCGCCGATGTCCAGCCCCGCCGGACTGCGCACCCGGGAGCGCTGCTCGTCGGTCACGTCGAGCGCGGCCAGCACCGCCGCGCCGCGGATCCGGCTGGCGACCAGCCCGACGTAGGGGACGCCGAGCCGCAGCGCCGCGGTCAGCGCCGGCTGCTCGCCGCGGCCGTGCGAGGCGACCAGCAGCGCGGCGTCGTCCGCCGCCGGGACGGCGTCCTCCCCGGCCACCCGTTCGACGGCGAAGCCCAGCGGGGCGCCGAGGGCCGCGAGCGCCTCGGCGACCGGGCTGTCGCCGACGACGAGCGCCCGCGGCGCCGGCACCCGCGGCTCGAGGAAGATCTCCACCGACCCGCCCGACAGGCACGGGTTGGCCACGGTGACCGCGCCGTCCTCGGCGTCGGCCGGCGGCTGCCCCGGCACGATCCGCAGCAGCAGCGGCTCGTTGGTCGACAGGGTCATCAGCCCGTACTCCCGCACCGAGGACTCCGCGCAGGTGCCGCCCACGAAGCCGTCGATGACGCCGTCGGCGCTGATCAGCGCGGTGTCGCCGGCGTGCGCGCTGGCCGGCCGCTGCGCCCGCACCACGGTGGCGTGCACGAACGGCACCCGGCTGCGGACCAGCTCGGCGGCCCGTTCGGGCACGCTCCCCCGTCGGTTTCCGCGGAAACCGACGGGGGCCCCGGCGTCGGATTCCGCGGACACGGTCGGGTCCCCGCTCATCAGATCGGCGGGGTCGGCCGGCCCTGCATCGCCTCCCACACGCGGGCCGGGGTGCACGGCATGTCCATGTGCCGGACGCCGAACGGCGCGAGCGCGTCGACGACGGCGTTGACCACCGCCGGCGGCGAGCCGACCGTGGCCGACTCCCCGATCCCCTTGGCGCCGATCGGGTGGTGCGGCGAGGGGGTGACGGTGTGCCCGGTCTCCCAGTCGGGCACCTCCATGGCGGTGGGGATGAGGTAGTCCATGAACGACCCGCCGAGGCAGTTGCCCTGTTCGTCGAAGCCGATGAACTCCATGAGCGCCATCCCGACGCCGTCGGCCAGCCCGCCGTGCACCTGCCCCTCGATGATCATGGGGTTGATGCGGGTGCCGCAGTCGTCCACGGCGACGAACCGGCGCACGTGCACCTTGCCGGTCCCGCGGTCGACGTCCACGACGCAGATGTAGGCGCCGAACGGGAAGGTGAGGTTGGGCGGGTCGTAGGTGACCTCGGCGTCGAGGTTGCCGTCGATCCCCTCGGGCAGCGCGACGGTGCCGTGCGCGCCGAGCGCGATCTCGGTCATCGTCCGGCCGACCTCGCGGTCGCCCCGCACGTACCAGCGGCCCTTCTCCCACTCGAGGTCCTCGGGCCGGGTCTCCAGCATCGCCGCGGCGATCGCCCGCGCCTTGTCCCGCACCTTGCGGGCGGCCAGCGCCACCGCTCCCCCGCTGACCGGCGTCGAGCGGCTGCCGTAGGTGCCCAGCCCGAACGGCGTCTGGTCGGTGTCGCCGTGGACGACGTCGATGTCCTCGGGCGGGATGCCCAACTCCTCGGCGACGATCTGGGCGAACGTCGTCTCGTGGCCCTGGCCCTGGCTCTGCACCGACAGCCGGACGACGGCCTTGCCGGTCGGGTGCACCCGCACCTCGGCGCCGTCGGCCATGCCCAGGCCGAGGATGTCCATGTGCTTGCGCGGCCCGGCGCCGACGGTCTCGGTGAAGAAGGAGACGCCGATGCCCATGAGCTCGCCGCGGGCCCGCTTCTCGGCCTGCTCGCGCCGCAGCTCGTCGTAGCCGGCCATCGTCATGGCCTTGCGCATGGTCGGCTCGTAGTCGCCGGAGTCGTACTCCCAGCCGGTCTTGTTCTTGTACGGGAACTGCTCGGGGCGGATGAAGTTGCGCAGCCGCAGCTCGGCCGGGTCCATCTCCAGCTCGGCGGCGAGGACGTCGACCATCCGCTCCACCAGGTACACCGCCTCGGTGACCCGGAAGGAGCAGGCGTAGGCCACCCCGCCCGGCGCCTTGTTGGTGTAGACGCCGGTGACCGTGCAGTGCGCGGCCCGCAGGTCGTAGCTGCCGGTGAAGATGGAGAAGAAGCCGGCCGGGTACTTGGTCGGCTGGGCGGTGGCGTTGAACGCGCCGTGGTCGGCCAGCACGTGCGTCCGGACGGCGAGGATCTTCCCGTCCCGCGTCGCCGCGACCTCCCCGCGCATGATGTAGTCGCGGGCGAACGAGGTGGACATGAGGTTCTCGGAGCGGTCCTCCATCCACTTCACCGGCCGGCCGGTCACGATCGAGCCGACGACGGCCAGGATGTAGCCCGGGTAGATCCCGACCTTGTTGCCGAACCCGCCGCCGATGTCCGGGGACACCACGCGGATCTTGTGCTCCGGGATGCCGGCGACCATCGCGAAGAGGGTCCGGTGGGCGTGGGGGGCCTGGGTGGTCTCGTAGAGGGTGAGCCGGCCGTCGACCGCGTCGTAGTCGGCCACCGCCCCGCAGGTCTCCATCGGCGCCGGGTGCACCCGCGGGTAGACGACCTCCTGGCTGACGACGACCTCCGCACCGGCGAAGACGGCGTCGGTCTCCGCCTCGTCGCCGGCCTCCCAGTCGAAGATGTGGTTGTCGGTCTGCCCCTCCTTGTCGTCGCGGATGACCGCGGCGTCCGGGTCCAGCGCCCGGCGGGCGTCCACGACCGGTGGCAGCTCCTCGTACTCGACGTCGATCAGCTCGAGGGCGTCGCGGGCGGTGTACCGGTCCTCGGCGACGACGAAGGCGACCTCCTGGCCCTGGAAGCGGACCTTGTCCGTGGCGAGCACGGCCTGGACGTCGGCGGAGAGGGTCGGCGCCCAGGCCAGGTTGAGCCCCTCGAGGTCCCGGCCGGTGACGACCGCGTGCACCTTCGGGTGGGCCAGGGCCTCGGTGGTGTCGATGGAGACGATCCGGGCGTGCGCGAGCGGCGAGCGCAGGATCGCGCCGTGCAGCATCCCGGGCAGCACGATGTCGTCGACGTAGCGGCCGCGGCCCCGGATGAAGCGCGGGTCCTCCTTGCGCTGGATCCGGCCGAAGCCGATCGGCCGGTCGGCGTCGTTCGCGGCCGGGTTGGCCGGGTGGACCTGCCGGTCCTCGACGGCGGTCATGCCGGCACCTCCGTGGGCGTCTCGGGGGCGGCCTCGCCGGCGGGGTGCGTGGCGGCCCAGCGGACCGAGCGGACGATCGTCGCGTAGCCGGTGCACCGGCAGATCTGCCCGGAGATGGCCTCGCGGATGGTGCCCTCGTCCGGGTCGGGGTCGCGGTCGAGCAGCGCGCGGGCGGTCAGCATCATCCCGGGCGTGCAGAACCCGCACTGCAGGCCGTGCTCCTCCATGAAGCCCTGCTGCACCGGGTCGAGCGTGGCCCCGTCCGCCAGCCCCTCGACCGTGCGCACCTCGTGCCCGGCGGTCATCGCGGCCAGCGTGGTGCACGACTTCACCGGGACGCCGTCGACGAGCACCACGCAGGTGCCGCAGTTGCTGGTGTCGCAGCCCCAGTGCGTACCGGTGAGGCCGAGGGTGTCGCGCAGGAAGTGCACCAGCAGCAACCGCGGTTCGACGTCCCGGGTCACCTCGGCCCCGTTGACGGTCATCGTGACCTGCATCGGTCAGCCTCCCTGGACGGCGGTGGTGGCGCCGGCCCCGGCGCGGGACGCGGCGGTGCGGAGGACCCGGCGGGTCAGCTCCTCGGCGAGGTGGCGCTTGTAGTCGACCGGGCCGCGCTGGTCCTCGACCGGCGCGCTGGCCGCGGCGGCCAGCCGGCCGGCCTCGGCGACGACGTCCTCGCTCGGCGTCGTCCCCAGCAGGACGGCGGCGGCGTCGACCGCGCAGCCCTCCAGCCCCAGCGCGGTCAGCCCGATCGTGGCGTCGGCGACGGTGCCGTCCTCGGCCATCACCAGCGCGGCGCCGGCGGCGGCGACCGCCCAGTCGCCGACCCGGCGCTCGACCTTCTCGTAGGCGCTGCCCGAGCGCGGCCGGATCGGGAAGCGGATCTCGGTGATCAGCTCGGACTGCTCGCAGGCGGTCTCGTAGGGGCCGCGGTGGAACTCGTCCATGCCGACGACCCGCTCCCCGCCCCGGCCGGCGACGACCACCTGGGCGCGGAGCACGTCGCAGACGGTGGTGAGGTCCTCGGCCGGGTCGGCCTGACCCAGCGAGCCGCCGATGGTCCCCCGGTTGCGGACGACGGGGTCGGCGATGACCCGCTCGGCGTCGTGCACGATCGGGAACAGCTCCCCCACCAGCTCGGACGCCAGCAGGGTGGCGTGCCGGGTGAGCGCACCGACGTGCAGCCACTCGCCGTCGCGGGTGAGGTGGTCGAGCTCGGCGACGTCGTTGATGTCGATGAGCCACTCGGGCCGGGCCAGCCGGAGCTTCATCATCGGCAGCAGGCTGTGCCCGCCGGCGATGACGCGGGCCTCGGGGCCGTGGCGCTCGAGCAGCTCGAGCGCCTCGGCGACGCTGGTCGCCCGGGTGTAGTCGAACGGGGCCGGTACCTGCACGGGGGCTCCTTCCCCTGCGGGGCCTGCACGCGGGACCCCTGGTGGCGCAGCAGCTTGTGACCTGCGCCACAGCCCTGTCAAGATCGGGACAACCGATCCCTCACGAGGCTCCCGGCCATGACGTTCACCCAGCTCCGGGCCTTCGCACTGGCGGCGGAACCGGGCTCGCTGCGCGCGAACGCGACCGCACTCGGCGTGAGTGAGCCGGCGGTCTCCGCGGCGGTCGCGGCCCGGCGCGACGATCTCGGCGGCCCGCTGTTCCGGCGAACCGGCACCGGCATCGAGCTCACCCCCGCGGGCGGGCGCCGGCGGAGTGCTGAGCGGTCAGCCGTCGGAGGGCTGCGCGGCAGCCCGGTCCGACGCACGGGCGCCCTGCTGCGACTGGGCGCCGCCCGAGACGCCCTCCGGGGCCGCCGGGCCGGCGCCGGTGCTCCCGCCGGCGGCACCGTCCCCGAGCACGACCTGGCCCTCGGTCATCTCCGGGTCGCCCGCGCTGCGCTCCACCGGCGCCTCCCCCGAGCGCGTCTCCCCGGGGCGGTCGTGCACCTCCTGCACCGAGCTGCCCCGCTCGGCGACCTCGATCGCCTCGGCGATGTCGGCGCCGCTGCGCGACTCGTCGGGCGAGGTGTCCTCGGTCGCGGGTCCCTCGATGTCCACGGCGGCCTCCGCACGTCGTCGAGCAGGTGCGAGGAGTGTGGTGCCGGGGGTCGCGCCGGGCAAGAGGTCGCAGGTCAGGCCTCCTCCAGCGCGGCGAGGGCGGCCACCGCCCGGTCGCGGGCGGCCGCGGCGTCGGTGGCCTGCCGCTCGGCGGTCCGGCGGTGCCGCTCGGCGCGCTTGAGCTCCTCGGCGGTCTCCGCGGCCTCCCGCTCGGCCCGGCCCAGCTCGTCGGCGAGCTCGGCGACCCGCGCCTGCAGGTCCGCCCGCCTGGCGTCGAGGTCGTCGACCCGTCGGCTCTCCTCCTCGGCGGCGGCCCGCGCCTCGTCGGCGACGGTCGTCGCCTCTTCGGCCGCGCGGCGCGCCTCCTCCAGCTCCCGCCGGCGCCGCTCCTCCTCGGCCCGGCGTGCCTCCTCCTCGCGCCGGCGGGCCTCCTCCTCACGCCGGCGCCGAAGCTCGGCGGCGTCCGCGCCGCGCGGGCGGGCCCCTCTCTCCGGCTTCGCGGCCGGGGACGTCCGGTCCGCCCGGGGCGGGGCCACGAGCCGCAACGCCGGCCGGGTGCCGGTCGTGCCCAGTCCGCTGTAGGACATCGACGAGACCAGGCGCCCGGTCAGCAGCGCCTCGCCCGCCTCCGGGTCGGCCATCGCCGCGCGCAGCGTGTCCTCGACCTGCGCCTCCACCGGGCTGCTGACGCGGTGACCCTGCTCTCGGGCGAGGGCGGCCGCCTGACGGCTCAGCGCGGTCAGCAGCTGGGAGCGCTGCCGGTTGAGCGCCTTGAGGGAGTCCCCGGCGAGGTTCTCCTGCGCCTCGCGGAGCAGGCTCCCCAGCTCGACCAGGCCCTCGATCTCCGCGCGGTGCCCCCGCACCAGCAGGTTGCACACCCAGGCCGCGGTCGACGGCTTGGGCAGCGTGCCGATCTCCTTGGCCAGGGCGCGGTCGCCCGCGGCACGGGCGTCGCCCTGGCGCTGGGTGCGCAGCGCGGTGAACTCGTCGGGCGGCACCTCGTAGAGCTCGTCGGCGACCTCGTCGAGATCCATCGGCGCCCCTCGCTGTCGTCGAGTCCTGCGAACCCGGGGTGATCGGCTCCCGATCACCCCGAGTTCGTAGCACTCGGGGGCAGGATGACGCCGTGGCCACGACCCGGATCACCCGCCACCTGCGTGCTCCGCGCGCGAGCGTCTACGCCGCGCTCCTCGACCCGGAGGCGGTCGCCCGGTGGCGGGTGCCCGAGGGGATGACCTCCCGGGTCCACGAGTGGAACGCCGAGGAGGGCGGCACCCTCCGCGTCTCCCTCACGTACGACGCGCCCGACCGGGCCGGCAAGACCACCGCGCACACCGACACCTACCGCGGCCGGTTCGTCAGCCTGGTGGCCGACGAGCGGGTGGTCGAGGTCGACCGGTTCGAGGCCGACGACCCCGCCCTCGGCGGCCCGATGACGATCACCATCACCCTGGCCGACGCCGACGGCGGCACCGACCTGACGGCCGTCCACGAGGGGGTGCCCGACGTCGTCCCGCCCGCGGACAACGAGACCGGCTGGCGGCAGTCGCTGGCCCGGCTGGCCGCCCTGGTGGAGACCGGTCCGAGCCAGGGGCGTCAGCCGTCGCGGACGGGGTAGTGGCCGCCTGGTCCCGAGACGAGGAGGTCCCCATGACGACGAAGGTCGAGCGCGCCATCCAGGTCGACGTCCCACTCCGCACGGCGTACGGCCAGTGGACGCAGTTCGAGGACTTCCCGCACTTCATGGGCGGGGTGCGCGAGGTGCGGCAGCTCGACGACCGACGGCTGCACTGGGTGGCGGAGATCGCCGGCGTCCGCCGGGAGTGGGAGGCCGCCATCCTCGAGCAGGTGCCCGACACGCGGATCGCGTGGGCGGCCACGAGCGGGGCGACCAACGCCGGCGCCGTGCGGTTCGAGGCGGCCGGGCCGAACTCGACGGTCGTCCACCTCACGCTGGAGTACGAGCCCGAGGGCGTCGTCGAGCGGGTCGGGGACGCCCTGGGCATCGTCGAGCGGCAGGTCCGCTCCGACCTCGAACGGTTCAAGGCACTGGTCGAGGACGAGGGCTACCCCACCGGCGTCTGGCGGGGCTCGATCAACGCGGGCGCCGGCGTCGGCACCCCCGGCGTCGAGGACGCCCGGGCCACGCGCGGGGACAGCGGCAAGGCGGGCGTGTCGGGCACGGCGGTGGCGGCGGGAGCGGCGGCGGTAGTCGCCGGGGCCGCGGCCGTGGGTGCCGCGGTGGCCGCCGGGCGCACCGGCCAGGACGAGGACAAGCCCGGGCCGGTCGCCGTTCCGGCCTCGGAGCGGGCGGAGGCCAGGGCGCCGGAGCCGGCCCCGGTCCCGTCCCCGGAGTCGACGGCGGGGGCGGGTGTGCCCTCCGAGGTGCTGGACGACGGCCCGGAGCCGGTGGCACAGCGGACCCTCGACCCCACGGTCGGCCGCGACGAGGAGAGCACCGCGCGCTGACCGGTCACCCGAGCGCGCGCAGCCGCTCGGCCCGCGCGGCGCGCAGCAGGTCGGCGAGGCGCGGGTCCTCGAGCGTCTCGACGCCGTGGACCCGCAGCTTGCGGAAGGACCGTCCGGTGCCGTCGAGCAGGCCGCCGTGGTCGAGGGCGGCGCCGTGGTTGAAGCCCAGGTTGAGGACCTGCCCGTAGACCGCCAGGTAGGCGTAGTGCTCGGTCGTCTTCCTGGGTCCCACGCCGTACCCGACCGTCTTCTGGTGCGGCCAGACGACGCGGACGACGTCCGGGTCGGTGCGGCGGACCAGCGCGTCGGCGGCGCGGACCAGCTCGGCCACCGACGCGGGAACGGCGGCGACGAGGTCGTCGAGATCGTCCGGCACGGGAGGTACCCCCTAGGGTCGGGACGTCGGTGTCCACTCGCGGTTGGGAGATGACCGTGCTCCGCCTGCTGGGACTGCTGTTGGTCATCTGGTTGGTCGTCACCATCATCGGCGCCGTGGTGGAGGGGCTGTTCTGGCTCGCCGTCGTCGGCGGCCTGTTCTTCCTCGTCACCGTGGTGCTCGGCTGGGGGAAGCGCGGCACGCGGGTCTGAGCGGGATCGGCACGTTTGCCGATTTCTTGCCCTTCCCTGGGCCACCGTTGGCGGCGGGCGGCCTAGCGTCGACCCCGGCTGGTGGTGAGCTCGGGAACGAGGACGACGATGGACCTTCGCCTGGCGGTTGGCGGCCTGCTGACCCGCAACGCCGTGCTCAGCACGCTGCTGCTGAACTACGCCGACCGCATCGTCCAGGCGTCCCCCGGTCCCGGCGCGGCGTCCGCCCCCTGCTTCATCGTGCCGAGCTGGAGCGCCGACCAGTGCGCGCGCCCCGGGTGCCAGCTGCTCACGGTCGAGGCGCACACGTGCCGCACCGATCCCCGGCGTCGCGAGAACCTCGACGCCGTCCTCTGGCTGCTGCAGGAGGTCCTCACCGGGGACGAGGCCGTCGCCTCGATCACGGCTCGGCTCCTCGGCACGTCGGACGACCTCGTCCCCGGCGACCGTGACACCGTCGTCCGGGTAGGCACCTGGGAGATCGCTCCCGCGTCGTCCGCTACGGCGCGAAGCCACTCTCTGGCGCCGGCAGCTCGAGCCGGAAGCCGTGCCCGCGCACGGTGACGATCCGCGGGACGCGGTCGCCGGAGACAGCGCACTCCTGGATCTTGCGGCGCAGCGCGGCGACGTGGACGTCGAGGGTCTTGGTCGAGCCGAACCAGTGCTCGTCCCACACGTCGGACATCAGCTGCTCCCGGCTGTGCGCCACGTCGGGTTGCGCGGCCAGGCGGGCGAGGAGGTCGAACTCCTTCGGCCGCAGCGGGAGCTCCCGGCGTCCGACCATGACCCGGTGGCGGGGCACGTCGACGACGAGGTCCCCCAGGGTGCGGACGGCCGGTGCGGCCGGGATCGCTCCCCCGCGGCGCAGGTGCGCACGGACCCGGGCGAGGAACTCGGCGAGACGGACCGGCTTGACCAGGTAGTCGTCGGCACCGGCCTCCAGCCCGACGACGACGTCCATCTCCGCCGAGCGCGCGGTCAGCATGACCAGCACGCACCCGGGCTGGATCCGCCTGAGCTGCCGGCACACCTCCACGCCGTCGAGGTCGGGCAGTCCCAGGTCGAGGAGCACGAGGTCGACGTCGCCCGTGCCCGCGCGGGCCAGCCCCTCGGTGCCGGTTCGCGCCCAGGCGACCTCGTACGCGTGGCTGCGCAGGCTGGCCGTGAGGACCTCACCGATCGTCGGGTCGTCCTCGACGAGGAGGATCCGGCCGGCCATGGCGCCATGGTGGCAGCCCCGGCCGCGCCGGTGTGCCGCGTCGCGCCGCGGACTCGCACGGCACCCGAACGCGGTGACAGCGCCGCGCCGGCGCGCGACCCTGACGCCGACGGCGGACTGCGGACGGAGGCGACGCTCGTGCGCACTCGGATCATCGGCGTGGCCGTCCTGGCCTCCGCCCTCGCGCTCTGCCTGTTCGGCGTGCCGCTGGCGGTGGCGGTCCTCCAGTACGCCATGCAGCACGAACGGGCCCACCTGGTGCAGGTCGCCAGCGACATCGCCATCGCCGTGTCCGAGGACGTGGACGACCACGACCCCGTCGAGCGCGAGGACCTGGAGGACGGCGAGGGCGACATCGAGGTGGCGGTGTACGACGTCCGAGGTCGGCGGCTGGCCGGCTCCGCGCCCGGCGCGGGCTCGGGCGTCCTGGACCTCGCCCTGGACGGGGAGGTGGAGGCCGGTGCCGACGGCGACGTCCTTGTCGCCGCCGTCCCCGTGACGCACTCCGACGACGTCATCGGCGCGGTCCTGGTCGCCACCCCGCGCAGCGTCGCGCTGGGGCAGGTGGTCCTCGTCTGGACCGGCATGGCCGGGCTGGCGGCCGTGGCCGTGACCATCGCGTGGCTGGTCGGGCGGCGACAGGCCAGCCGGCTGGCGCAGCCGCTGGAGGACCTGGAGGTCAGCGCGCGCCGGCTCGGCGACGGCGACTTCAGCGT
Source organism: Geodermatophilus sp. CPCC 205761 (assembly GCF_051383655.1). NCBI lineage: Bacteria > Bacillati > Actinomycetota > Actinomycetes > Geodermatophilales > Geodermatophilaceae > Geodermatophilus > Geodermatophilus sp. CPCC 205761. Next base: position 40,413 of record NZ_JALPKQ010000021.1, on the reverse strand, counting down.
CCGCAGCCGCACGGGCGGCATCGCGGAGATCGACTCGGTGGGGACCGCCCTCGACGCCACGGCCGCCCGCCTCGACGACCTGCTCGCCCGCGAGCGTGCGTTCTCCGCCGACGCCTCCCACCAGCTGCGCACCCCGCTGGCGGGCCTGCGGCTGCGCCTCGAGGCGGCGCTGGAACAGCCCGAGCAGGACCCCCGGCCGGCCATCGCCGCCTGCCTCGCCGACGCCGACCGCCTCGAGGCGATCATCGAGGAGCTGCTCACCCTGGCCCGCGCCGGGCAGGCCGGAGCGGTCGGCCCGGTCGACCTCGGCGCGCTGCTCGGTGAGCTCTCGCCGGAGTGGGGTGCGCGCCTCGCCCTGCACGGCCGCGACCTGGAGGTGCGCGTCGACCCCGACGTCCCGGCCCCGTGGGCGTCCACCGCCGCCGTCCGCCAGGTGCTCGCGGTGCTCCTGGACAACGCGGCCACCCACGGGCGCGGGAGCGTCGTCGTCGCCGTCCGCGAAGCCGCCGGTGCGGTGGCGGTCGACGTCTCCGACGAGGGCCCAGGCGTGCCGGGGAGCGGCAGCACCCTGTTCGACCGGCGGGTCGACCGGCGCGACGGTCACGGCATCGGCCTCGCCCTCGCCCGCCGGCTCGCGGAGGCCGAACGCGGCCGGCTGGTGCTGACCCGCCCGTCGCCGCCGGTCTTCACGCTCCTGCTCCCGGTGGGGGCGGTGGACGACCCCCAGCAGGCCAGCGCCGTCCCCGTCTCGACGAGCGAGGGCATCATCGCCTGACCCGGGCCGGGCGGTGGGACAGTGGCCGGGTGGCCGGCTGCTGCGACCCGCGCGGGTGCGACGGGGTGTTCGACGCGCGGTTCGCCCGGCGGCGCGCCGCGCGGTACCGGCGGCGGGGGCCGGACGCGACCGCCCGCCGGATCGTCGAGCTGCTCGCCGCCGGCGGCCTGGACGGCGCGACGGTGCTCGAGATCGGTGGCGGGGTCGGCGAGATCTCCCTCGAGCTGCTGGGCCGGGGCGCGACGTCGGCGACCGTCGTCGAGCTCTCCCCCGCCTACGAGCAGCAGGCGGCCGCGCTGGTCGCCGAGGCCGGACTGAGCGGCCGGGTGCACCGCCGCCTGGTCGACATCGCCGAAGACCCGACCGCGGTGGCCCCCGCTGACGTCGTGGTGCTGCACCGGGTGGTCTGCTGCTACCCCGACCACCCGAAGCTGCTCGGTGCCGCGGCCGGCCGCACGCGGGCCCGGCTGGCCTTCAGCTTCCCGCCGCGCAACGCCGTGTCCCGGGCCGTGGTGGCCACGCAGAACCGGCTGCTGCGGGCCGGCGGGCGGGAGTTCCGCACGTTCGCGCACCCACCCGAGGCGATGCTGGACGTGCTGGCCGGGCGCGGCCTGGCGCCGGTCCTCGCCCATCGGGGGGCGGTGTGGCAGGTGGCCACGGCCACCCGCTGACCCCGGTGAACGCCCGCTCGAGCGGCGCCTCGACGACGATCTGCTTCTGGACGGCGGCGGAGGCTGCCTGCGTCACGACCTCTCCTGCCCTCTCGCGTCGACGGCGTCCTGGTAACCGGGCAGCGCCCGGCTCCAGTACATCGCGGCCGCCGGGTGGGTGTGGCCGCCGACCCCACCGGTGGGGGGATGGACGCCCGCCGACTCCCTTGCCACGGTGTGTACGCGCGCCGTCACCGCTCGACACCGGGTGGGCGGCGTCGACCGTCCGATCGGAGGGGGATGACGTGAGCTGGTGGGTGTGGCCTCTGCTGGCCTGGATGCCGCTGACCGCCGGCCTCGCGATCGCCTACCGGCCCCGCGCGGTGCCGCCGTCGACCCGCCGGGCGGCGCCGGTGGCTGCTCGGCCAGGCAGGGTCATGGGGGCCCCGGCCAGCTGCAGGGAGACCCCGCGTGCGGTCGCGACGACCGCCGGCACGTACGCGGGCCCCGACGTCTCCTCCGTCGGCAGGACGACCGCCAGGGCCGCGACCACCTGGCCGCCGCGGCCGACGACGGGGGCGGCGACCGCGAGTGCGGGCAGCGGCATCGTGCTGGCGGCGACCGCGACGCCCGTGCGGCGGATGCCGGCGAGGACCCGGCGCAGCACCTCCGCGAGGTGATCGTCCGGTCGGTGTAGCGCTCCAGCGGACCCGGCCAGGACGGCGTCCTGCTCCTCGCGGGGGGCGAACGCCAGCAGCACCTGGCCCACGCCGCTCGCGTGCAGCGGCAGCCGCCCACCGATCCGGCTCGCCGTCGGCACCGCCACGCGGGTGGCGAAGTGCTCGACGACCAGGGCGGCGCCGCTGTCGAGGACCGCCAGTTGGACGTTCTGCTGCGTCGCCTCGTAGAGGTCCTCGAGGAAGGGGCGCGCGGTGTCGCGCAGCCCGCTCGCCCGGGGTGCCGAGGCCGCCACCTCCCACAGTCGCAGCCCCGCCCGGTACCGGCCGTCGGGCTGACGCTCGAGCCCACCCCAGGCGGCCAGGGTCTGCACCAGCCGGTGCGCGGTGGACAGCGGCATCCCGGTCCGCCGGCTCACCTCGGTGGCCGACAGGCCGGCCGGTGCCGCGCCGATGGCGTCGAGCACCGCGCACACCTTCGGGGCGACGCTGCGGGAGCCCTCCTGCGGCATCGTCAGCGCGCTGCTGCTCCGCGGCGTGGCGGCGCTGGTGTCGGCGTTCGCGTCGAGCACCGGCGTGATCGGCGCGATCGTGCCGCTGGCCATCCCGCTGATGGCGCTGGGCCACCTGTCCCCGACCGGGCTGCTCATCGCCATCGCGCTCTCGGCGACCGTGGTGGACGCCAGCCCGTTCTCCTCGGTCGGCGCCCTGGTCGTGGCCAGTGCCCCCGAGGAGCAGCAGCGCTCGGTCTCCCGCACGCTGCTGGTGTTCGGCTGGACGATGATCGTCGTCGCACCGCTGGCCTCGGTCCTGTTCTTCGTCCTACCCGGCCAGCTGGGCTGACCGCCCGCCAGAACTGGAGCACCCGATGACCGCACCCCTGTTCACGATGGCCTGCCAGGCCTACGACCGCATGCAGCCCCTGCGCGACGGCACCGTCCGCCTCGGCGGCGCGCAGCTGAACTTCCTCGACCTGCCGGTGGAGGAGACCTTCTTCCGCATGCTGAAGTTCGGCGAGTTCGACATCGCCGAGCTGTCCCTGTCCAGCTACGTCATGACCCTGGGCCGCGGGGCGCCGTTCGTCGCCGTCCCGGTCTTCCCCTCGCGAGCGTTCCGGCACAGCGGGATCTACGTCCGCAGCGACTCGGCGATCAAGGACCCCTCCGAGCTGGCCGGGAAGACCGTCGGCGTTCCGGAGTACCAGATCACCGCCTCGGTGTGGATCCGCGGCATCCTCGCCGAGCACCACGGCCTCGACGTCGCCTCGGTGCGCTACCGCACCGGCGGGCTGGACGAGCCCGGCCGGGAGGAGAAGGTCACGCTCGACCTGCCGCCCGGCGTGCAGGTCGAGCCGATCGGGGCGGGCGCGACCCTGTCGCAGCTGCTGCTCGACGGGAAGCTGGACGCCGTCTACAGCGCCCGCAACCCCGGCCCGTACAACACCCCGGGCGGCGGCGGCATCCGGCGGGTGTTCACCGATCCGGCCGGCGTCGAGCGGGAGTACCACGCCCGCACCGGCATCTTCCCGATCATGCACACGCTGGTCATCCGCCGGGAGGTCTACGAGCAGCACCGGTGGCTGGCCCAGGAGCTGGTCAAGGCCTGCGCCGCTGCCAAGACCGCCGGGCTGGCGGGCATCGGCGAGACGGCCGCGCTCCGCTACGCGCTGCCGTGGCTGTGGGCCGAGGTCGAGCGCACCCGCGATGCGCTGGGCGAGGACTGGTGGCCCTACGGGCTGGCGGCCAACCGGACGACGCTGGAGACGTTCCTGCGCTACCACCACGAGCAGGGGCTCTCGCCGCGCCGCTACGAGCCCGAGGAGCTGTTCGCGCCGGAGTCGCTGGCCGCCGTCGTCGTCTGACGCGCACGGACGCCGGCCGGCGGCTCCAGCGGCTCGGCCGGCCGTCCCGCTCGGACGCGGTGGCGGGACCCGGTTGGGGCGGCTGAGGTGGATCCAAGGAGGGGGACTGTCCCGGAGCCGGGGCAGTCCCCCGCGGTACCGCCGGGCGACACAGGCGGCTGTGCTTCGCCACCCGACGCAGCGGGCCGGATACCGCGGCCCCGTGAACGCCGGACGCGGCGCGACGGTGAGGGGAGACTGCCACCCGTCTGTTCCTCGGGGCCACGGCACACCGCCCCGGCCGCGCGAGGCGGCCGGGGCGGGTGGAGCGTCGGCGCCCGAGGAGCACCACGCCGGGGCGGCTACCAGGTACGCGGTGTCACCGCAAGCAATGGTGACCCGGTGGCCGGCCCGCCGGGACATCAGTCGAGGATCTCGCTGACATCCCGGCGGGCGGCGCCTGTCTGTCAGCTGCAGCCGCTGGTCGAGCCGCAGCCCTCGCAGACGTAGCAGCTGCCGGCCGGACGCATCTTCGTGCCGCAGGTCATGCAGAGCGGCGCGTCGGTCGCCGTGCCGGTGACCAGCTCGAGGAGCTCGGCCGAGGAGTGCGCCTCCTTGAGCGGCTTCTCGGCCTTGACCGCCGGCTTGGTCGGGGCCTCCGTCGGCGCCGAGCCGCGCAGCGCCTCGAGGTCGACCTCCTCCTCCTCGGCCACCGTGGCGGTCGACGCGGAGGTGCCGTAGCCGGAGACCTGCGCGGCGCGCTCCTCGGCGCTGAAGATGCCGAGGTTGGCGCGCTTGTCCACCGACAGGTGGTCCAGCGCGAGGCGACGGAAGATGTAGTCCATCACCGACTGGGCGATCCGGATGTCCGGGTCGTCGGTCATGCCGGCCGGCTCGAAGCGCATGTTGGTGAACTTCTGGATGTAGGTCTCCAGCGGCACACCGTGCTGCAGCGCGATCGACAGCGAGATGGAGAAGGCGTCCATGACACCGGCGAGGGTCGAGCCCTGCTTGCCCAGCTTGAGGAACACCTCACCCAGGCTGCCGTCCTCGTACATGCCCGCGGTCATGTAGCCCTCGGCACCGGCAACGCTGAACGACGTCGTCACGCTGGTCCGCTTCTTCGGCAGCCGCTTGCGCACCGGGTGCGAGAGCGCGGCCGGAGCCGCGGCCTCGACGGGCGCCTCGGTCTTGGTGCCGTCGTTCTTGCCCTTGCCGTCGGAGAGCGGCTGCCCGACCTTGCAGTTGTCGCGGTAGATCGCCAGCGCCTTGAGGCCGAGCTTCCAGCCCTCGAAGTAGATCTTCTCGACCTCTTCGACGGTCGCCGACTCCGGCATGTTGACCGTCTTGCTGATGGCGCCGGAGATGAACGGCTGCACCGCGGCCATCATGCGGACGTGGCCCATGGGGGAGATGGCCCGCTCACCCATGGCGCAGTCGAACACCTCGTAGTGCTCGGGACGCAGGGTGGGCGCGTTGACCACGTGGCCGTGCTCGGCGATGTACTCGACGATCGCCTCGACCTGCTCCTCCTGGTATCCCAGGCTCTTGAGCGCGCGCGGCACCGTCTGGTTGACGATCTGCATGGAGCCGCCGCCGACCAGCTTCTTGAACTTGACCAGCGAGAAGTCCGGCTCGATGCCGGTCGTGTCGCAGTCCATCATGAAGCCGATGGTGCCGGTGGGGGCCAACACGGAGGCCTGCGCGTTGCGCCAGCCGAAGTCCCCACCGATCTCCAGGCACTCCTGCCACTGCGCGGTGGCGGCCCGCAGCACGTCGGCGTCGTCGGCGCCGACCGGGCGGATCGCGTCGTTGGCCGCGGCGTGCTTGCGCATGACGCGGGCGTGCGCGTCGGCGTTGCGGGCGTAGCCCTCGTAGGCGCCGACGATGCCGGCCAACTCGGCCGAGCGACGGTAGGCCGTACCGGTCATCAGCGAGGTGATGGCCGCCGCCAGGGTCTGGCCTCCGCGCGAGTCGTAGGCGTGACCGGTGGCCATGAGCAGCGCGCCGAGGTTGGCGTACCCGATGCCCAGCTGCCGGTAGGCGCGGGTGGTCTCCGCGATCGGCTCGGTCGGGAAGTCGGCGAAGCAGATGGAGATGTCCATCGCCGTGATCACCAGCTCGACGGCCTTCACGAAGCTCTTGGAGTCGAAGGTGCCGTCGTCCTTCAGGAACTTCATGAGGTTCAGCGACGCCAGGTTGCACGAGCTGTTGTCCAGGCTCATGTACTCCGAGCACGGGTTGGACGCGTTGATGCGGCCGGTCTCGGGGTTGGTGTGCCAGTCGTTGATCGTGTCGTCGTACTGGATGCCCGGGTCGGCGCACTCCCACGCGGCACGGGTGACCTTGCGGAACAGCGTCTTGGCGTCGACGGTCTCGATGACGGCGCCGTCCAGGCGCGCGCGGAGACCGAAGTCGGTGCCGTCCTCGACGGCGCGCATGAACTCGTCCGAGACGCGGACCGAGTTGTTCGCGTTCTGGTACTGGACGCTGGTGATGTCCTTGCCGCCGAGGTCCATGTCGTACCCGGCGTCGCGCAGCGCGCGGATCTTGTCCTCCTCGCGCGCCTTGGTCTCGATGAACTCCTCGATGTCGGGGTGGTCGATGTCGAGGACGACCATCTTGGCCGCGCGGCGGGTGGCACCACCGGACTTGATGGTGCCGGCCGAGGCGTCGGCGCCGCGCATGAAGCTGACCGGGCCGGAGGCGGTGCCGCCGGAGGAGAGCAGCTCCTTGGACGAGCGGATGCGGGAGAGGTTGAGGCCGGCACCGGAGCCGCCCTTGAAGATGAGCCCCTCCTCGCGGTACCAGTTCAGGATCGAGTCCATCTCGTCGTCGACGGCGAGGATGAAGCAGGCACTGACCTGCTGCGGGGCGCTGGTGCCGACGTTGAACCACACGGGGCTGTTGAAGCTGAAGTACTGGTGCAGCAGCATCCAGGTCAGCTCGTGCTCGAAGATCTCCGCGTCGCCCTCGGTGGCGAAGTACCCGTGCTCCCGGCCCGCCTGGCCGTAGGTGAGCACCACGCGGTCGATGAGCTGACGGAGGCTGCTCTCCCGTTGCGGGGTGCCGACGGCACCGCGGAAGTACTTCGTCGTGACGATGTTGGTGGCGTTGATGCTCCACTCGGCGGGGAACTCCACACCGCGCTGCTCGAAGTTGATCGAACCATCCCGCCAGTTCGTCATGACGACGTCACGACGCTCCCAGGTCACCTCGTCGTACGGGTGCACCCCGGCGGTGGTGAAGACCCGCTTGATCTTCAGGCCCTTCCCCCGGGTCGGCGCCTTGGCGGCGCGACGCGTGCGGCCCGACAGGCGGTCCTCGGTCTCGGTCACGGAGCTCTCCCTCATCTGGTGGTCCGGCGGCTGGGGAAGAGCCGCAGTCCGGTGCTGCTGATTGGTGTGTAGCGGGTGGTGCTGACAGTTCTCACGTTCCGGCGACGCTGCCGTCGGAGGCGGCCTGGGTCCGCCCCCCACCCCGCCGGCGCACGACCGGCGGGTCGTTCTGCATCCCAGGGAGCGGCAGGGTCCCGGCGGCGATGTGCCGGGCCCGCAGCTCGGTGATCTCCTTCTCGAAGTCCTCGAGCGAGGTGAACGCGCGGTAGACGCTGGCGAAGCGGAGGTAGGCCACCTCGTCCAGCTCACGCAGCGGTCGCAGGATGGCCAGCCCGACCTCGTGGCTGGGCACCTCGGCCGCGCCGGTGGCCCGGATCGCGTCCTCGACCTGCTGGGCCAGCTTCTGCAGCTGGTCCTCGTCGACCGGCCGGCCCTGGCAGGCCCGCCGCACGCCGGCGACGACCTTCGTGCGGTTGAACGGCTCGCTGACGCCGCTGCGCTTCACCACGGCGAGGACGGCCTCCTCGACGGTGGTGAACCGCCGCCCGCACGCGGGGCACGAGCGCCGACGGCGGGTCGTGGCCCCCTCGTCTGCCTCGCGCGAGTCGATGACGCGGCTGTCGGGGTTGTGGCAGAAGGGGCAGCGCACGGCGTCTCCCCTCCCCTCGTGGAGTGTGCGGCGGCGTCCGCCCGGCCAGCGGTCACGGCCGGTGGTCGACCGGACCCCTGGAGGCCGGTCTGTGGACCCTCCTGGGGACATCCGGTGGACGTTCCGGGGAGAATCTGGGGACCGGCCTGTGGACGGGCTTACAGCGGTGCAACTACTAGATGTAGGGGAACCCTAGGGCGGCCTCTACTAGATGTGCAAGCCGGGACACGCCGCCACTGTTCCGTCGAGACACTGCCGTGACCAACTGCGCGCAGCTCCCACCCGTCACGGCGACACGCGGCCGGAGGGTCGCGAAGGGCGACTCGGGGGTGTAGTGCGTGTCCGCCGCGCAGCGCGGGCGGCGCCTCCGGGGCGCCGCCCCAGGGGGTCCGTCGTGTTCGTCGACCTCAGGCCGCGGTGTGCGATCAGGGGCGAGCGGCGCCCGGCCGCGGGAGCCGGGGACGGGACACCCGGTCGGTCAACCGCATCGGCCGGGTCAGGCAGTCGGCGTCCGGCCGCGGCCGGGGCGCGACGGCGGCCGGAGAGGCGACGTCGTCGTCGGCGGCGCGGTGACGACCGGCCGGCGACGGCGCCCGGTGGCGGCCGGCGAGCAGGCCGCCCCGGATCGCGGGGAACTCGGCCGTGACGTCACCGCCGTGACGCCGACGGGGGGCGCCGGGCTCCACCGCGGGGAACTCGGGCGAGGTCAGCACGTCGGCCACGAGTTGCCTGCGGGCCGCTGCTGCGTCGACGGTGACCATGGGCGTCGCTCCGAGCGGCAGCCTCAGCAGAGTCGTCGCCGGAGCGGGGTCCGCAGTTGCCGGCTCGGCACCGGCAGCCCCGGGCAGCTCCGGCTCGGGCAGCCGCAGGTCACCCAGGTCGACCCAGCTCGCGCGCTCACGGCCGGCCACGACCGCACGCACCGACACCTCGCAGGCGCCACGCTGGTCGTGTCGCCACCCCAGGATCGCGCCGGGCCACCACGCGCCGTCCGAGTACACCTCGACATCCGGGGAGTGCTGGGTGAAGGCGGCCGAGCGCGGCTCCGAGGTGACTGACACCCGTCGACCGTAAGTCGCCGGACCGCCACTCACGGTTAGCAACTCGGTACGGACAGTTGACGAACATGGGAACCCGGCCTTGTGGCCAGTCGCCGGGTCGACGTGTCGCCGTGTCGACGACTCAGGGAAGCCGCAGCGCCTGACCGGGGACGACGACGGCGCGGTCGAGGTCGTTGAGCGCCTCGATCGCGTCGACGACGGCGCGGACGTCCTGCTCCGGCCCGGCGACCTCCGCCGCGATCGACCACACGGTGTCCCCCGCCTGGACGACGACCGTGCTCTCACCCACCAGCTGGAGGTCGCCGGGACCGCCGGTCACCAGCGGCCCCAGCCAGGAGCCCAGGGCCACCCCCACGCCGAGCGCCAGGACCGCGGACAGCCGGCGCGCTCGCCGGGTCAGCCGCAGCCCCGACGTGGCCCGGCGCCCCGGCCGGCCACACCCGCCGCGCACGGTGCGGTCCACGGCCGCCCCGGCCGTCACGGGCCGCGCGGGCCCTGCTCCCGACCGCGCGCCCGGCACACCCGGACGCGCACCGCGCGCCGCCCCCGGACGGGCCGGACCGGTCGGCACGGGCGGTCGGGCGGCGCCGACGCGCGCCTCACCCGACCGTGTCACCGCAGGACGCGGAGCGTGCTCGCGGGGTGGCCCGTCCGCCGCCGGGACCACCCGGAGACGGGGCCGCCAGGGCACCTGGACCGCGTCGTCGAACTCCAACACCGCCTGCTGCACCTGTGCCACGACCACTCCTCCCGAGGGAACTGCCGGACCATCGAACGCTTGTTCGATTCGAACGTCTGTGCGATGTCTACCGGATGGGTCCGACGAAAGCCACAGCGCTCCACCCGCACTTCGAACATGTGTTTGATCCAGCGCGTCCGGCGCGCTACGGTCCATCCCGACGGACGAGACGCGCTGCGCACAGCAGCCGGCGAGGAGGCGACGGTGGCGGAGAAGAGCGGGACGTCAGGGAATCGCCGGGGGGCGGCTGGCGCGCCGGCGACCACCGAGACGGCATCCGTGCGCACCTTCCCCGACCGGGGCGAGGCCGGGGACGGACTCACCCAGCGTCAGCGACGGGTGCTCGAGGTCATCCGCGACTCCATCGAGCGGCGTGGCTACCCCCCGTCGGTGCGCGAGATCGGCGAGGCGGTCGGGCTGTCCTCCGCCTCCTCGGTGGCGCACCAGCTGACGGTGCTGCAGAAGAAGGGCTGGTTGCGCCGCGACCCGAACCGGCCCCGGGCGCTCGACGTCCGGCTGCCCGGTGACACCGCGAGCGAGACGGTGCAGCCGGCCCCCCTCCCGGCCGTCGCCGGCGAGCAGGTCCCGGCCCCCACGTACGTGCCGCTGGTCGGCCGGATCGCCGCCGGTGGTCCCGTGCTGGCCGAGCAGGCCGTGGAGGACGTCTTCCCGCTGCCCCGCGAGCTGGTCGGCGAGGGCACCCTGTTCATGCTCAAGGTCGCCGGCGACTCGATGGTGGAGGCGGCGATCTGCGACGGCGACTGGGTGGTCGTGCGCCAGCAGCCCAACGCCGAGAACGGCGAGATCGTCGCCGCGATGCTCGACGGCGAGGCGACGGTGAAGACCTACAAGCGGCGGGACGGCCATGTGTGGCTGATGCCGCACAACCCGGCGTACGAGCCCATCCCGGGCGACGAGGCGACGATCCTGGGCCGGGTCGTCACGGTGCTGCGCCGGGTCTGACGCGGCGCCGGCGCGCCCGTGCCGCCGCCGGAGGCACGGGCGAGGACCGCCGGCCTCGTCGGGCACCGGCGGCACGGGCGAGGACCGCCGCCCGTGCAGGTCACCGGCGGGACGAGGGAGGCCCGCAGCCGCGGGTCAGTCGCGGCGGCGCAGCCTCCCGCCGATCCAGACCACTGCCGCCGCGATCACGGCGGCGACCACCCCGGCGGCGATCGGCGACACGCCTCCGCCGACGAGTCCCTCCGAAGCGGCTGCCTCGTCGCCGGCCGGTGCCGGGCTGGGGGGCTCGGCCAACGGCACGACGGTGATGTCGCTCGGCAGGCCCTCGCTGGCCACCACCACGCCGCTGCCGTCGGCCGTGAAGCTGATCGCCTCCCCCTGCGGGGACTCGGGCAGTGCGATCCGGGTCGGCTCGGCAGCGAGCGCACCCGCGACGTCGGACCCGGACAGCGGCCAGACGTAGGCGTCGGTGTAGGTCCGCAGGGCCAGGAGGCGCCCGTCCGCCGAGACCGCGCCACCGGTGACCATCAGCTGCCCGGCCCTCCCGACCGGGCCGCCGGGCGTGCCGGTCACGGTGAACTCCACCCCGGCGACCTCGGTCAGCCCGACGACGCCCGACCCGACCAGCGCGGCCACGGGCCGGAACACCTTGCTGGCACCGAGGACCTCCTTGGACACGAGGAAGGGAGTGCCGTCCGGCGCGAGGAGCAGCGCCTCGACGTCCCGGGCTCCGTCGGGAAAGGCGAGCCGGTAGACCGCCGAGCCGCCGTCGGGCCGGAGCGCCAGCAGCGCCACCGTGTCGCGGACTCCGTTGTTGTCACCGGTGTCGGCCAGCCAGACGGTGCCGTCGGCGGCGACGGCGAGGTCCTCGGGGTCGTAGGGATCGATCGGCGCGGACTGCACGGTGAGCACCTGGCAGTTCCCGTCGAGCTCGTAGACGTCGACCTGGTCGCCGCCGTCGTTCATCGCCAGCATGCGGTCCCCGACGACGACCAGCCCCGAGACCTCCGGCAGCCGCGGATCGGTGATCTGGCAGCGGGTCACTGGGCCGGCAGGGGCCTCCGTCGACGCCGACGCGGGCAGGCCGGCACCGAGGACGACTGCCCCCGCCAGCGTGATCGCCGCGACTGGACGTCGCCCTCGGACGCCGCTACGCGGTCGGTCGGCCGGCTCGGGCACGAACCCAGCGTGACAGCACGACTGCATCCAGTGCGTGAACCACGCCCAACAGCAGGATGCCGACGGAGGCGCCGACGACGGCGTCGGTGACCCAGTGGAAGTCGAGGGAGACCATCGCCACGCCGGTCGCCACCGGGCCGACGATGCTCAGCAGCCGGAACGACCGCTGGACCGGGGGGACGAGACGGAACTCCACCGCCTGCCAGCGCGCGACGCCCCACATGAGCACGGCGTTGGCCACGTGCCCGGAGGGATAGGAGGCGCCGTCCCGGTAGAAGAACGACCCGGGGTAGGCCGGGGCGGTGCGGCCGGTCCCGTACTTGAAGCCGTAGACGACGACGGTGAGCAGCGCGAGCGCCACCATCACCCGGAGCAGGGGCACCACGCTGCGGCGTCGCCAGACCAGGTGCCCGACGAGCCCGGCGAGCACGATGAGGATGAACCCGCGACCGCCGAGCTGGGTCACCGCCCAGACCGGCCAGTAGGCGGCCGAGTCCTTGAGGTCCCAGGCGCTGACCGCCTCGGACACCCGCAGGTCCATCCGCTCCAGCGTGCCGCGGCTGAGCAGGTCGACGGTGGTGCCGACCGTGACCAGCAGGGCGACCACGAGCAGCCACCACGACGGACGACCACTGGAGACGACCCGCTCGTGACGGACGGGCACGACGGCGTCGTCCGGCGGCACCTGCTCGCCCGGACGCCGCCGCACCGCGCCGCTGGTCACCGCCTCACGGTACCGGCCGGGGCGTCGGTGCAGCCCCGGCCGGACCGGCCCCGCGGCCGGTACCGGTCAGGCAACCGGCGCGCTGAACTGCTCCAACGCCGCGGCGAGCCCGCCGTCGACACGCGCCGTGAGCCGCGTCCCTTCGGCCTCGTGGGCCTCGTTCAGCACCTCGCCGTCGCGGTGCACCCGGGCGACCAGGTCGCCCCGGTCGTAGGGGACGAGGACGTCGACGTCCACGTCCGGGTGCGGCAGCCGTCCGGCGACGATCTCCTGCAGCCGCTCGATCCCCTCACCGGTGCGGGCCGACACCCACACCGCGCCGGGCAGCGCCCGGCGCAGCGTGAGGACGTCGTCCTCGGTCATGGCGTCGACCTTGTTGACGACGATGAGCTCGGGCACCGCGGCCGCGTCGATCTCCCGGAGGACGATGCGGACGGCGTCGATCTGACCCAGCGGGTCGGGGTCGGAGCCGTCGACCACGTGCAGCAGCAGGTCGGCGGCGGCCACCTCCTCCAGCGTCGACCGGAAGGCGTCGACCAGCTGGTGCGGCAGGTGGCGGACGAAGCCGACGGTGTCGGTGAGCGTGTACTCGCGACCGTCCGGGGACTGCGCGCGGCGCACCGTCGGGTCGAGGGTGGCGAACAGGGCGTTCTCCACCAGCACGCCCGCGCCGGTCAGCCGGTTGAGCAGGCTGGACTTGCCCGCGTTGGTGTACCCGGCGATGGCCACGCTCGGGACGGCGTTGCGCCCGCGACTGGCCCGCTGGGTGGCGCGCGCGGTGGCCATGCCGGCGATCTCCCGGCGCAGCTTGCTGACCCGCGCGCGGATCCGCCGCCGGTCGGTCTCGATCTTGGTCTCACCGGGACCGCGGGTACCGATGCCGCCACCGCCGGCGACGCGGCCACCGGCCTGACGGGACAGCGACTCACCCCAGCCGCGCAGCCGCGGCAGCATGTACTGCATCTGGGCGAGCTCGACCTGCGCCTTGCCCTCCCGGCTGCTCGCGTGCTGGGCGAAGATGTCCAGGATCAGCGCGGTCCGGTCGACCACCTTGACCTTGAGGATCTTCTCCAGCTGGTTGAGCTGGCCCGGCGTGAGCTCGCCGTCGCAGATCACCGTGTCGGCGCCGGTGGCCGCGACGATGTCGCGGATCTCGGCCGCCTTGCCCGATCCCACGTACGTGCCGGCGTCCGGCTTGTCGCGCCGCTGGCTGACCGCCTCGAGCACCTCCGAGCCGGCGGTCTCGGCCAGCGCGGCGAGCTCGGCGAGGGACCGGTCGGCGTCGGCCTGCGTCCCCTCGGTCCACACCCCGACCAGCACCACGCGCTCCAGGCGCAGCTGGCGGTACTCGACCTCGGTGACGTCGGCGAGCTCGGTGGACAGGCCGGCCACGCGACGGAGTGCGCCGCGCGCCTCGAGCTCGTAGGAGCCCGTGGTGTCGTCGGCCTCGTCCCACTGGCCGGCCGGCGCGGGGCGGGTCTCGTCGGGGGCCCGGTCCGCCGCCTCGTCGAACGCGGCGTCGTTCTGTGCTGTCGTCATCGTCTCCAGCGTTGCACGCCCCGCGAGAGGGGGCATCTGAGTTGTCATCGCCCGGTACAACACCGTGGTCCCCCGGGTCCATCCCGGTCAGGCGTGCCCGTGCGACAGCCGGGTAGGGGCGGACGACGACCGATCGCGAGGAGGCCACAGATGAGCGAGTCCGGCAGCAGCAGCCTGGGCGCGAACGAGGAGATCGACGACCCGGGCCGCGACCCGAAGGGGCTCAACCCGCCGCGCAACCCGCTGTCCGGCGGCCTGGGCAGTACGACCGGCGGGCCGGACCAGGACAGCGGCCGCGGCGAGCCCGAGGGCAGTCCGGGGACCGTCGGCGAGTCGATGGTGCCGGAGTCGCCGGAGGAGTCGGCGAACACCACGAACGGCGGCGCGCGGGACTGACCCTCGCCCCCGGGTCAGCTGCCGAGCCACTCCGGGGTGAGCTCGCCGGCGGCCACGACGACCGCCGGACCGGTGAGGACCGTCGTCCGCTCGTCCACGCGCACGGTGAGCCGGCCACCCGGGACGTCGACGACCACCGTCCCGCTGGCCGCGCCGGCGTCCTCGAGGGCGGCCCAGGCGGCGGCGCAGGCGCCGGTGCCGCAGGACCGCGTCTCCCCCACGCCGCGCTCGGACACCCGCAGCCGGATGTGCGCACCCGGGTCGAGCACGTTCACGAACTCGACGTTCACGCCGTCGGGGAACAGCTCCGCGTCCACGGACGGCGCCGTGGCGAGGTCGAGGCCGGCGACGTCGACGCCGGTCAGGCAGGCCAGGTGCGGGTTGCCCATGGAGACCGCGCGACCGGGGAACGCCGTCCCGCCCAGGGTGGCCTCACCGGTGCCGAAGGGCCGGGCCGGACCCATGTCGACCCAGTAGCCGCCGTCCGGCGCGGCGCCGACCCGGCGCGGCCCCCCGCGGGTGCCGATCCAGACGCCGTCGGCACAGGCGGCCCGGTCGAGCAGCCCCTCGGTGACGAGCACGTGCAGGAACAGCCGGATGCCGTTGCCGCACATCTCGGCGTGCGAGCCGTCGGCGTTGCGGTGGTCCATGAACCACTCGCAGTGGGCGAGCCCCTCCCCCAGGACGGCGGCGGCGTCGGGCACGTGCCTGCTGCGGACGACGCGGAGCACCCCGTCGCCGCCCAGCCCGGCACGCCGCTCGCACAGCCGTCGCACCATCGCCGCGTCCAGCCGGTCCTCGGGCCAGGACCGGCCGTCGGCGTCGGGCAGGACGACGAAGTCGTTCTCCGTGCCGTGGCCGACGAGGACCCGATCCGCGCTCACCGGACGATCGTAGGCGCGGGAATCAGCCCGGCCGCCGCGTCCACCAGGTCCGGCCGGGCGGCGTCGAGCCACGTCGTGGCGGCGTCGCGGCGGAACCAGGAGCGCTGCCGGCGGACGAACCGCCGGGTGGCCGTCACCGTGCGCTCCCGCGCCTCGTCCGCGGCCAGGTCGCCGTCCAGCTGGGCGAGCACCTGCGCGTAGCCGAGCGCCCGGGACGCGGTGGGGCCCTCCCGCAGCCCGTCGGCGGCCAGGGCGGCCACCTCCGCGACGAAGCCGGCCGCCCACATGCGCTGGACCCGCACCGCGACCCGCTCGTCGAGCTCGGCCGGGTCCCGGTCCAGCCCCACCACCACCGCGGGGTAGTGCGGGCGCGGCTCGGGCAGCGTCGCGCGGAACGGGCCGCCGGTGACCTCCACGACCTCGAGGGCCCGCACGATCCGCCGTCCGTTGCTGGGCAGCACCGCCGCGGCCGCGACCGGGTCGACGGCGGCCAGCCGGGCGTGCAGCTCGCCCGGCCCGACCTCGGCGAGCTCCGCCTCCAGCCGGGCCCGGACCGCGGGGTCGGTGCCGGGGAAGTCCAGCTCGTCGAGGACGGCGCGCACGTACAGCCCCGAGCCGCCGACGAGCAGCGGGACGAGGCCGGCCGCCCGCAGCCGGTCGATCTCGGTCCGCGCGAGCCGCCGGTACTCGGCCACCGACGCCGCCTCGCGCACGTGCCAGAGGTCGAGCAGGTGGTGCGGCACGCCGCCCCGCTCCTCGGGCGACGGCTTGGCGGTGCCGATGTCCATGCCGCGGTAGAGCTGCATCGAGTCGGCGTTGACCACCTCGCCGCCCAGCCGCTGCGCCAGGGCGACGCCCAGCGCGGTCTTGCCGGTGGCGGTGGGACCGACCAGGGCGACCACCGGAGGCGACGACCTCATGGGGCCAGCCAGTCGGCCACGAGGTAGCCGACACCGAAGGGCGCCTCGTCGGCGTGCAGCCGGGCGACGACCCGCCGGCCGCACAGCGCCGCCCCGACCGCCCGCCAGGTCGGCACGCCCGCGGCCAAGAGCCGCTCACCCTCCGCGGCGTCGAGCCCGGCCAGGGCTGCTGCATCCCCCGCCGCCAGCGCCGCGGCGACCGCGGCGTCGAACGGCGCCGCGGCCTCGTCCAGGTAGCCGGGGGCCTTGAGGGTGCGCCGCGCCGAGCCGTCACCGACGGCCAGCACCCCGACCGGTCCCGGGAGGGCGGTCAGCGCGCCGGCCAGGTCGCCGGGGACGACGCCGAGCCGGGCGCCGGTGTGCCCCGCCCGGTCCAGCAGCCAGGCCCCGACGGTGAGCGCGAGCGGGGTGCGCCGCCCGCCGGGCCGGACGGGGCCGCAGAACGGGACGTCGAGGTCGACCCCGAAGCCGCGCAGGTCGCCGCCGTCGCCGTCGCCGTACCACCCGGAGCCGCCCTCGCCCACGACGACGACCACGTCCGGGCCGACGCCGAGCATCGCGCCGACCGCCTCGGCGCAGGCGGCCCGCAGCGCCGCGGTGTCGGCCGCAGCCCGCCCCGCCACCTCGGGCAGCAGGAGCGGCGGGCCGGGACAGAAGGCGACCGACACCGGACGACCCGCGTCGGGGGCGGGGCGACTGGCGTGCGGGACGCGGTGGACGGGCGGAACTGGACTCACCGGAGCAGTGTCCCGGATGCGGCGTGGGACACTCCGGGACGTGTCGAGCACGGAGAACGCCGGAACCCCCTGGCAGCAGCAGCCCTCGTCGGAGACGGCAGGGTCCGAGGCGGTCACCCCCGAGGCCGGGACGGCCGCGGCGCCCACCCCCGGCGACGCCGCCCTCGCCGACCCGTCGGCCGACCCGGCTCCGCCCGTTCCCGCGCCGGACGCCGCACCGCAGGACCCCACGGACAGGGTGCGGCCGGAGGCCACCGCCCCCGAGGTCGTCGCCCCGGCAGGACCGACCACCCCGGCAGAGCCCACTGCCCCGGCAGAGCCCACCGCGCCGGCAGAGCTCACCGCGCCGGCCGAGGCCACCGACAGGACCGAGCCCGCCGCCCCGGCAGAGCCCACCGACAGGACCGAGCCCGCCGCCCCGGCAGAGCCCACCGACAGGACCGAGCCCGCCGCCCCGGCAGAGCCCACCGACAGGACCGAGCCCGCCGCCCCGGTCGAGCACAACGTGCCCGCACCGCCCCCGGGCGAGCACGCCGTCCCCACGCCCGCCGAGCCGTCGGTGCCGGCGTCCGACCCGGCCGAGTGGGGCCGGGTCGACGAGGAGGGCACCGTCTACGTCCGCACCGCCGAGGGGGAGCGGGTCGTGGGGTCCTGGCAGGCCGGTGACCCCGCCGCCGGGCTGGCCCACTACGCCCGCCGCTACGACGACCTCGCCACCGAGGTGTCGCTGCTGGAGGCGCGGCTGAAGGCGCACACCGGCAACCCGAGCGAGATCAAGGCCAAGGCGCAGGCCCTCGCCGACTCCATCCCGACCGCCACCGCGGTCGGCGACCTCGACGGCCTGGCCGCCCGTGCGCTGGCGATGGTCGACACCGCCGACTCGGCGGCCGCCGAGTCGCGGGCCGAGAAGGCCGCGGCGCGCGCCGCGCAGGTCGCCCGCAAGGAAGCGCTCGCCGCGGAGGCCGAGCAGATCGCCGCCGAGTCCACCTCCTGGAAGGCCGCCGGTGACCGGCTGAAGGCCATCGTCGAGGAGTGGAAGACCATCCGCGGCATCGACCGCAAGACCGACGAGGCGCTGTGGAGCCGGTTCGCCGCCGCCCGCGACGCCTTCGGCCGCCGCCGCGGCGCCCACTTCGCCGCGCTCGACCAGCAGCGCGGCGAGGCCCGGGCGGCCAAGCAGGAGCTCATCAAGGAGGCGGAGCGGCTGTCGAGCTCCACCGACTGGGGCGCCACCAGCGCGGCGATGCGGTCGTTGATGGACCGCTGGAAGGCCGTCCCCCGCACCGGCCGCGACGGTGACGACGACCTGTGGAAGCAGTTCCGCGCCGCCCAGGACGTCTTCTTCACCGCACGCTCGGAGTCGGACAAGCAGCGCACCAGCGAGCAGGTGGCCAACCAGCAGGCCAAGGAGGAGATCCTCGCCGAGGCCGAGAAGCTGGACGCCACGTCCGACCTGCGCGGGGCGCAGAACTCGCTGCGCAAACTGCAGGAGCGCTACGACGCGATCGGCCACGTGCCGCGCGGGGTCATGCGCCAGCTCGAGGACCGCATGCAAGCCGTGGAGCAGCGCATCCGCGGCGCCGTCGACTCCACGCGGGCCCGGGTGGCGCCGGAGAACCCGATGGTCACCTCGATGCGGCAGGCGGTCGCCAAGGCCGAGGAGCAGCTGGCCAAGGCCGAGGCGGCCGGCGACGCCCGGCGGATCGCCGACGCGCAGGCCAACCTCGCCACCCGCCGGGAGTGGCTGGCCGAGGCGGAGAAGGCCGCGTCCCGCCGCTGACCGGCCGACCGTGACGACCTACGTCCTCGTCCACGGCGCCTGGGGCGGGGCCCACGGGTTCCGCCACGTGCGCCGGCTGCTGTCCGCGGCGGGGCACGAGGTCTTCACCCCCGGCCTGACCGGGATCGGTGAGCGCTCGCACCTGGCCAGCCCGCAGGTGGACCTCACCACCCACGTCACCGACGTCGTGCACCAGTTCCTCTACGAGGACCTCGACGAGGTCGTCCTGCTCGGGTTCTCCTACGGCGGCATGGTGGTCACCGGCGCGCTCGACGCCGTCGGCGACCGGGTGCGGTCGCTGGTCTACCTCGACGCGTTCGTGCCGGGGGACGGCGACTCGCTGTACGGGCTGCTCGGTGTGCGCCCGGCCCCGGTCGGCCTGGCGACGGTCTGGCTGGTCGAGGGCCCCGAGCGCACCTACGAGGACCCCGCCGAGGCGGCGTTCTCCCGGCCCCGCCGCACGCTCCACCCGGTGGGCTGCTTCACCGAGCCGGTGCGGCTGTCCCGCCCGCTGCAGGAGTGGCCGTTCTCGCGCACCTACGTGCGGGCCACCGCCGACGAGCCAGGCGTGCCGCCGAACCCGGCGTTCGAGGCCGCCGCCGCCCGGGCGCGGGCGTCGGACGCCTGGGCCTACCGCGAGATCGCGACCACCCACCTCGTGCCGCAGAACCGGCCCCGGGAGCTCGCCGAGCTGCTGCTCGAGCTGGCGTAGCGCGGAGCCGGTCCCTCAGGCGGGGGCACCGATCCGGGGCATGCCCAGCAGGACGCCGGGGGTGGTCGGGCGGGTACCGGCCTCGGCGGCGTCCCCGGCCCGGGTGCGGCGGTGCGAGACCAGCGGGCCGTCGGCGACCAGATGGTGCGGCGCCGCGTGGGTGACCACCGTCTCGACCACGTCGCCGGGCCGGACGCCGTCGGCCGCCGTGAAGTGCACCAGCCGCCCGTCGCGGGCCCGGCCGGACAGCCGGCCCGTGCGGGCGTCCTTGCTGCCCTCCCCCGCCGCGACCAGCAGCTCGACGGTCCGGCCGACCTGCGCCCGGTTCTCCGCCAGGCTGATCTCGTCCTGCAGCGCGGTCAGCCGCAGGTACCGCTCCTGGACGACGTCCTTCGGGACCTGCCCGTCCATGTCGGCGGCCGGTGTCCCGGGGCGCTTGGAGTACTGGAAGGTGAAGGCGCTGGCGAACCGGGCGGCGCGGACCACGTCGAGGGTCTGCGCGAAGTCGGCCTCGGTCTCGCCGGGGAAGCCCACGATGACGTCGGTGGTGATCGCGGCGTCGGGCATGGCGGCGCGGACCCGGTCGATGATCCCGAGGTAGCGCTCCTGCCGGTAGCCGCGGCGCATCCGGCGCAGGACCTCGTCCGACCCCGACTGCAGCGGCATGTGCAGCTGGTGGCAGACCGCCGGGGTCTCGGCCATGGCGGCGATGACGTCGTCGGTGAACTCGCGCGGGTGCGGGCTGGTGAACCGCACCCGCTCCAGGCCCTCGATCCGGCCGGTCGCACGCAGCAGGTCGGCGAAGGCCCCCCGGTCGCGGAACTCGACGCCGTAGGCGTTCACGTTCTGGCCGAGCAGCGTCACCTCGAGCACGCCCTGGTCCACCAGCGCCTGCACCTCGGCCAGGATCTCTCCCGGTCGGCGGTCCTTCTCCGTGCCCCGCAGCGCCGGGACGATGCAGAACGTGCAGGTGTTGTTGCACCCGACGCTGATCGAGACCCAGCCGGAGTAGGCGGAGTCCCGCTTGGCCGGCAGCGTGGAGGGGAAGACCTCGAGGGCCTCGGCGATCTCCACCTGGGCCTCGGCGTTGTGCCGGGCCCGCTCCAGCAGAGCCGGCAGCGAGCCGACGTTGTGCGTGCCGAAGACGACGTCCACCCACGGCGCGCGGCGGACGATCTCGCCGCGGTCCTTCTGTGCCAGGCACCCGCCCACGGCGATCTGCATGCCGGGGTGGGCGTCCTTCACCGGGCGCAGGTGCCCGAGGTTGCCGTAGAGCCGGTTGTCGGCGTTCTCCCGCACGGCGCAGGTGTTGAGGACGACGACGTCGGCGTCCACCCCCTCGGCGGCGGGGGCGTAGCCGGCGGCCTCCAGCAGCCCAGACAGGCGCTCGGAGTCGTGCACGTTCATCTGGCAGCCGTAGGTACGGACCCGGTAGGTCCGCGCGGCAGCCTGCAGATCGGTTCCCATGACGACTGCGAGGGTACGGCCGCTCCACCGGGTGTTCCGCCGCTCACACCACCTGCGGCTTCGTTACGCCTTCGTGATCGCTCGGTTCGGCCGCCGTCGTCTCCCGGCCCTAGGGTCCCCTGCGTGACCAGCCTCGAGAAGGGCGACGCCCACACCACGGGAGGACCTCTCGTCCGCCTCTCCGGCGTCAACAAGTGGTTCGGCGAACTCCACGTGCTGCAGGACATCGACCTGTCCGTCGACCGCGGCGAGGTCGTCGTCGTGATCGGCCCGTCGGGCTCGGGGAAGTCGACGCTGTGCCGGACGATCAACCGCCTCGAGAAGATCGAGCAGGGCGAGATCAGCATCGACGGCGAGCGGCTGCCCGAGGAGGGCAAGCAGCTCGCGCGCCTGCGGAGCGACGTGGGCATGGTCTTCCAGAGCTTCAACCTGTTCGCCCACAAGACGATCCTGCAGAACGTCACGCTGGGCCCGACCAAGGTGCGCGGGAAGTCGAAGGCCGCGGCTGATGCGCGGGCGCGGGAGCTGCTCGAGCGGGTGGGCGTCAGCGCTCAGGCCGACAAGTACCCCGCTCAGCTCTCCGGCGGCCAGCAGCAGCGCGTGGCGATCGCGCGGGCGCTGGCGATGGACCCCAAGGTCATGCTCTTCGACGAGCCGACGTCCGCCCTGGACCCCGAGATGATCAACGAGGTCCTCGACGTCATGATCTCGCTCGCCCGCGACGGCATGACCATGGTCGTCGTCACCCACGAGATGGGCTTCGCCCGCCGCGCGGCCAACCGGGTCGTGTTCATGGACGGCGGCCGCATCGTCGAGTCCGCCGACCCCGAGACCTTCTTCACCAACCCCCAGTCGGACCGGGCCAGGGACTTCCTCTCGAAGATCCTCGAACACTGAGCCCGGCGGAAAGGAACACACATGCGCATCACCCGCTACGCCGCCGCCGTCGGGGCCCTCGGCCTCGTCCTCGCGGGCTGCTCCAGCGAGGCCGGACAGCAGGCCGAGGACGCCGCCGAGAACACCGCCGAGGTCGCCGAGGACGTCGACTTCGAGCCCGGCACCACGATGGCCGAGCTCAGCGAGGCCGGGGCGATCACCGTCGGCACGAAGTACGACCAGCCCGGCTTCGGCCTGCTCAACCCGCAGACCCAGGACCCGGAGGGCTTCGACGTCGAGATCGCCAAGATCGTCGCCGGCGAGCTGGGCATCGAGGCCGACGCCATCGAGTGGACCGAGACGGTCTCGGCCAACCGCGAGCCGTTCATCCAGAACGGTCAGGTCGACATCGTCGTGGCGACCTACACCATCAACGACACCCGCAAGCAGGTCGTCGACTTCGCCGGGCCCTACTACGTGGCCGGCCAGGACATCATGGTCGCCGCGGGCAACCCCGAGGGCATCCAGGGCCCCGAGGACCTCGTGGGCAAGACGGTCTGCTCGGTCGAGGGCTCGACCCCCGCGCAGAACATCCGCGACAACTACGCCGGGGCCAACCTGGTCACCTACGACGTCTACTCCAAGTGCGCCGACGACCTGGCCAACGGCAACGTGCAGGCGGTGACGACGGACAACGTCATCCTCACCGGACTGGTGGCCGGCAACCCCGAGGGCTTCGAGCTGGTCGGGAACCCGTTCACCGAGGAGCCGTACGGCATCGGGCTGGCGCTCGGTGACACCGAGTTCCGCGACTTCATCAACGACGTCCTCGAGGAGGCCTACGAGGACGGCCGCTGGGCCGAGGCCTGGGACCGCACCGCCGGCGCCATCACCGGCGAGGAGGCCCCCGAGCCGCCGGCGGTCGACCGCTACTGAGTCCCCGCGGCGCCGCCGGGCCGATCCCGCCCGGCGGCGCCGCCTCGTCCCCGACGTGGAGAGGCCGCGGTGCAGTTCCTCAGCGACAACTTCGACCTGCTGTGGCGGGCGTTCCTGACGACGCTCTCCCTCTCGGTCGTCAGCGGCGTGTGCGCGCTCGTGCTCGGCACGGTGCTCGTCGGCATGCGGGTGAGCCCCGTGCCGCCGCTGCGCGGGCTGGCCACCTTCTACGTCGAGGTCTTCCGCAACACCCCGCTCACGGTGGTGTTCTTCTTCCTCTTCTTCGGCCTCGTCTACGTCGACCTGCAGTTCCCCACCCGCTTCATCACGGCGGTGGCCGCGCTGTCGCTGTACACCGCCGCGTTCGTGTGCGAGGCGCTGCGCTCCGGCATCAACTCCGTCCCCCCGGGACAGGCCGAGGCCGCCCGCGCTCTCGGCCTGGACTTCGGGCAGACCCTGCGGACCATCGTGCTGCCGCAGGCCTTCCGCACCGTCGTCCCGCCGCTGGGCAACGTGTGGATCGCCCTGGCCAAGAACACCTCGATCGCCGCCGGCTTCGCCGTCACCGAGCTCACCGCGGCGCTGCAGCGACTGGCCAACCTCAACGCCGACCAGCTGCTCGCCGTCTTCGCCGCGGTGGTGCTCGGCTACCTGGTCATCACGCTGCCCTCGGCCTGGGTGATCCGGACCATCGAGAAGCGGGTGGCGATCGTCCGATGAGCAGCACGAGCGTCCTGTTCGACCTGCCCGGCCCCAAGGCCCGGCGCCGGCAGCGCGTCGGCACCGTCATCGGGGCCTTGGTGGTCCTGGGCCTCATCGGCGTGGCCCTGTGGCGGCTGGGCACCAACGGCCAGCTGGACCCCGCTCGATGGGCGATCCTGTTCGACCCGGCGTCCGGTGTGCCGCAGGCGCTGTGGAACGGACTGGTCAACACCCTCGCGGTGGCCGCCGTGGGCATGGTGCTGGCCACCGTCCTCGGTGCGCTGCTCGCGGTCGGCCGGCTGTCCGACCACGCCTGGGTCCGGGCCCCCGTGGGCGTGGTGATCGAGTTCTTCCGCGCCGTTCCCCTGCTGATCCTGATCCTGTTCTGCCTGCTGTTCCTCCCCACCATCGGCGTCCCCATGACCGCGTTCCGCGCGCTGGTCCTCGGCCTGACGCTCTACAACATGGCGGTCCTGGCGGAGATCTTCCGGGCCGGGATCCTGTCGGTGGACCGCGGGCAGCAGGAGGCAGCCTTCGCCCTCGGCATGCGCAAGACGCAGGTGATGACGCTCGTGCTGCTGCCGCAGGCGGTGCGCCGGATGCTGCCGGTCCTGGTCGCGCAGCTGGTGGTGCTGCTCAAGGACTCGTCCCTGGGCTTCATCGTCGGTTACGTGGAGCTGCTGCGGACCGCGCGCAGCCTCGTGGAGTTCTTCAACTTCCAGTTCGGCAGCATGTACACCTTCCAGCTCTACGTGGCGGCCGGGGTGATCTACATCGTGGTCAACGTGCTGCTCTCCGCCCTGGCGCGGTACGTCGAGAGCCGGACGCGGCGCAGTGCCAAGGCGGCCGCCGTGGCCGAGCCGGAGCTGCCGGCCGACGTCCAGATGGGCGGGGGTGGCGGCGCCGTCCCGGTGTGACGTGACGCAGGTGGGACTCCTGTGCACCGGGCGGTCACGTCCGTCGCCCGGACTGCCGAGATCTGCGACGTGGACACCGCTCTCCGACCCGCCGTGCCGCCGCTGCCCGCCGTTGCGCGCCTGACCGACGGTCGCACGGACGCCGCCCAGGAGTTCGTGGCCCGGATGCGCGCCGCCGCTCCCGACTTCGCCGCCGCCGCGGGCGCCGCCACCGCTGTGGTCCGCGAGGTCGTGCCGCCGGCCCGGCACCGCCGATCCCGGTGCCGCGTGGTGCTGCGCTTCGCCGGCGGGAACGAGTCGGACCTGACCTTCCTCGGCCCGGTCAGCCGCTCGGCGGCCTCCTCCGAGCGCGCCTTCGACCTGCAGATCCAGACGTGGCTCGCGCACGGACGTGGCACGGAGGGCAGCTGGCTGGTGCCCGACGACGAGGCGCCGGACGGCGTGGCCGTCGACGTGTCCGCCTGGTCGGCGGTCGCCCGCACCGCGGGCTGACCTGCGCACGGGCGGATCGGCTCAGCCGTTCCGTCCCGGCCCTCGATGGGCCACCATGGACGGTGCAGCGCCACCACCGGCGGAGCTCGTCAGCGTCCCGGGAGTCGGCATGACCGCACTCGCACCGCAGCCGATCGTCAGCCGCCCGAGTGACCTGCCCCCACCCAAGCGCGGATCCCGCCTGACCGCTCTGCTGCGGACGACTGACCACAAGGTCATCGGCCTGATGTACCTGGCGGCCTCGTTCGTGTTCTTCATCCTCGGCGGCCTGATGGCCATGCTGATGCGCGGGGAGCTGGCCCGGCCCGGACTGCAGTTCCTCTCCCCCGAGCAGTACAACCAGCTGTTCACCATGCACGGCACGGTGATGCTGCTGATGTTCGCGACGCCGCTGTTCTTCGCCTTCGGCAACCTGGTCATGCCGCTGCAGATCGGCGCTCCCGACGTCGCCTTCCCGCGGCTGAACGCGTTCTCCTTCTGGCTGTTCCTGTTCGGCAGCACGATCGTCGTCTCGGGCTTCCTCACCCCCGGCGGACCACCTGACTTCGGCTGGACCGCCTATGCCCCGTTGTCGACCGTCGAGCACTCGCCGGGCGTCGGCGGCAACCTCTGGATGGCCGGGCTGGCCGTGAGCGGCCTCGGCACGATCCTCGGGGGCGTCAACTTCATGGCGACGATCGTCTGCCTCCGGGCCCCCGGGATGACGATGTTCCGGCTGCCGATCTTCACCTGGAACGCGCTGGTCACCAGCATGCTCGTGCTGCTGGTCTTCCCGATCCTCACCGCCGCGCTGTTCGCGCTGCTGGCCGAGCGGAACCTCGGCGCGCTCGTCTACTCCGACGAGATGGCCGGGCCGATGCTGTGGCAGCACCTGTTCTGGTACTTCGGCCACCCCGAGGTCTACATCATCGCGCTGCCGTTCTTCGGCATCATCACCGAGGTCGTCCCGGTGTTCAGCCGCAAGCCGCTGTTCGGCTACAAGGGCATGGTCGGCGCGACCCTCGCCATCGGGTTCCTCTCCCTGGTGGTCTGGGCGCACCACATGTACGCCACCGGCGCGGTGCTGCTGCCCTTCTTCGCCTTCCTGACCTACCTGATCGCCGTGCCGACCGGGCTGAAGTTCTTCAACTGGATCGGCACGATGTGGCGGGGCCAGCTGACCTTCGAGACGCCGATGCTGTGGTCCATCGGCTTCATGGTGACCTTCCTGCTGGGCGGCCTGACCGGCGTGCTGCTGGCCAGTCCGCCGCTGGACTGGCACATGCACGACTCGTACTTCGTCGTCGCGCACTTCCACTACGTCGTCTTCGGCACCGTCGTGTTCGCCGCCAACGCCGGGATCGCCTTCTGGTTCCCCAAGATGTGCGGCCGGATGATGGACGAGCGGCTGGGCAAGCTGCAGTTCTGGATGACGTTCATCGGCTTCCACGGCACGTTCCTGATCCAGCACTGGCTGGGCAACGAGGGCATGCCGCGCCGGTACGTCAACTACCTGCCCAGTGACGGGTTCACCACGCTGAACACCGTCTCGACCATCTTCTCGTTCGTGCTCGGCGCCTCGATCATCCCGTTCCTCTACAACGTGGTGAGGTCCTGGCGGCACGGTGCGCTGGCGCTACGCGACGACCCGTGGGGCCACGGAAACTCGCTGGAGTGGGCGACCTCGTCACCGCCGCCGCGGCACAACTTCGTGGAGATCCCGAAGATCCGCTCCGAGCGGCCGGCGTTCGAGGCGCACTACCCGCACCTGGTCGAGCGCCTGCAGATGGAGGCGCACGCCGGCAAGCGGCACGAGCCGTACGTCAGCGAGGTCGGCCTCACCGAGGGGCACCGCCAGGGCCCGAACGACCCCGATCCCACCTGACCTGCGCGGCGACGACGCAGGAGGCGCTCACGGAAGCCAGGCGTCGAGGCCGAGGTCGCTGTGCTGCGCCGGGGCGTCGTCGTCCTCCTCGGCCCCGTCCTGGTCGAGCGCCTCCCGCACCACCCAGGCGGCCAGCCCGGAGCCGTAGCCCTTGCGGGCCAGCATGCCGATCAACCGCCGCTCGGCGGTGGCGCGGTCGACCCGGCGGACACTGCCCAGGCGGCGCTCGACCAGCCGCCGCGCCGCCGCCCACTCGTCCTCGTCGTCCACCAGGGCGACCGCCTGCTCGGCGACCTCCCCGTCGACGCCCTTGGCCCGCAGTTCGGCCTTGAGCGCTCGCCGGGCCAGGCCGCGACCCGACTGCCGCGACGTCACCCAGGCGCAGGCGAACGCGGCGTCGTCGATGAGTCCGACCTCGCCGAAGCGGTCGAGGACCCGCTCGGCGGCGTCGTCGGGAACTCCCCGCTTGGCCAGGAGATCGGCCAGCTGCTGACGGGTCTTCGGCGCACCGGTGAGCGCCCGCAGGCAGATCGACCGAGCGACCTGCTCGGGATCGCCCGCCTCGTCCTCGTTCTCTGCACCGCCGTCCGGCGGGGCGACGTCCGGACCGTCCGGGTCAGGGGACGTTCCGGAGCGCCGCCCGCGTCGGCTGCCGGGAGCCTGACGCCGGCGCGCCTCGGGCCAACCGCTCACCGGCTCAGAAGTCGACGGGGTCGGTGGGGTCGGCGGCGGGCGCGTCGAGCTGCGCACCGATACCCAGCTTCTCCTTGACCTTCTTCTCGATCTCGTCGGCGAGGTCGGGGTTGTCCCGCAGGAAGGTGCGGACGTTCTCCTTGCCCTGGCCGAGCTGGTCGCCCTCGTACGTGTACCAGGCACCGGACTTGCGGATGAAGCCCTGCTCGACGCCGGCGTCGATCAGGCCACCCTCCCGGCTGAAGCCGAGGCCCCAGATGAGGTCGAGCTCGGCCTGCTTGAACGGCGCGGCCACCTTGTTCTTCACGACCTTGACCCGGACCCGGCTGCCGACGGCGTCGGTGCCCTGCTTGAGGGTCTCGATCCGCCGGACGTCGAGCCGGACCGACGAGTAGAACTTCAGGGCGCGGCCACCGGTGGTGACCTCCGGTGAGCCGTAGACCACGCCGACCTTCTCACGCAGCTGGTTGATGAAGATCGCCGTGGTGCCGGAGTTGTTCAGCGCGCCGGTGATCTTGCGCAGCGCCTGGCTCATCAGCCGGGCCTGCAGACCGACGTGGCTGTCGCCCATCTCGCCCTCGATCTCCGCCCGCGGCACGAGCGCGGCGACGGAGTCGATGACGATGACGTCGAGCGCGCCGGAGCGGATCAGCATGTCGGCGATCTCGAGCGCCTGCTCGCCGGTGTCGGGCTGGCTGACCAGCAGGGCGTCGGTGTCGACGCCGATGGCCCGGGCGTAGTCCGGGTCGAGCGCGTGCTCGGCGTCGATGAACGCCGCGATGCCGCCGGCCGCCTGGGCGTTGGCCACCGCGTGCAGGGCGACCGTCGTCTTGCCGGAGGCCTCGGGGCCGTACACCTCGATGACGCGGCCCCGGGGGAGGCCGCCGATGCCGAGGGCGATGTCGAGGGCGATCGAACCGGTCGGGATGACCTTGATCGCCTGCGCGGGGTTGTCGCCCAGCCGCATGACCGAGCCCTTGCCGAACTGCTTGTCGATCTGGGCGAGGGCCATGTCGAGGGCCTTGTCGCGGTCGAGCGTTGCCATGGTGTTCACCTTCGGATCACGGGGAAGCGGGTCGGTGTCGACGCTAGGGCGGAGGTCCGACACTTCCGGGGGAAGCGGTGGACCTGTGGAGGAACGCCCGGCCTGTGGACTGCGCCGTCCAATCTAGCCCGAACGTGTGTTCGACTGCCAGCGTGACACGCCCCGGTCTGCCGACTCACCGCTCCTTGCGTGGCACCTCGTACTCCTCGCAGATCGCCAGCCACACGCGTCGCACCGACAGGCCCGCCTCGATGGCCTCCACCGCGGTCCGGCCGCCCAGGGAGGCGAAGACGTGGTCCCGGGCGACGCTCTCGGCACGCATGGAGCCGAAGTGGTCGGCCAGTCGGGACCAGAACTCCTGCAGGCGCACGCCGTCGACGTTAACGCGCCCGCAGGGGACGCCGTCCGCTCCTACGCTGGCGGCGTGTTTCCCAGCACAGGGTCGTCGACGTGGGACCTCGTCCTCGAGATCGGCATCGTGCTGTGCCTGCTGGTCTCCCTCGTGCTCCTGTACCGCAACTACCGGGGTCGCTGAGCCGCCGCTGCGGTACCCGGCCGGGCCCACACCGCGACCAGCGGGGCGACCAGGGCGGCGGAGACGGCCGCGACCAGGCCGTAGCCCCCGAGCGCGAGCAGCGGTCCGCCGGCCACTCCGGCCAGCGCCGCGCCCAGTCCCATGAGCAGGTCGGTCGCTCCCTGCGCGGTGGGCCGCTGGTCCTCCGGCACCGCCTCGGTGACGAGCGTCGAGCCGGCGATAAGCCCACACGACCAGCCGAGGCCGAGCAGCAGCAGCCCCACCCCGAGCTGGACGGCGGCCCCCGGCGGGGCCGTTCCGGCGAGCGCGGCCGCGGCGAGCAGCAGGGCGGCGGCCACCGCGACCGTCGCCCGGCGCCCGGCGCGGTCGGCGAGCAGGCCCACCAGCGGCGAGAACAGGTACATCCCGGCGACGTGCACGCTGATGACCAGCCCGATGACGCGCAGCGTGGCGCCCTCCGTCCCGCCGCCGTGTCCCATGTGCACCGGTGTCATGACCATGACCCCGACCATCACGGAGTGGGCCACCACCACCGCGGTGAGGCCGAGTCGACCCCCGGGGTCGGCCCACACCGCCCGGACCGCCGCCGACGTGGCGCGCCGGGCCCGGACGCCCGACCCCGCACCCGCACCGCGCAACCGCCGGGCCAGCAGCAGCGGATCGGGGCGCAGCAGAACGAGGAAGCCGAGCGCCACGAGGGAGAAGACGGCGACCGAGATGGCGAACGCCCCGCCGAGTGGCGGCAGCCCCAGCGCCTCGCCGAGCACCTCCCCCGGGCCGGCGAGGTTGGGTCCCAGCACCGAGCCGACCGTGGTCGCCCACACCACGAGGGACAGCGCCCGTCCGCGGTGCTCCGGTTCGGCGAGGTCGGCGGCGGCGTACCGCGCCTGCAGCCCGCAGGCGGTGGATGCCCCGAAGGCGAACAGCCCGACCAGCAGCAGGGCCAGCGACGAGAGGACGGCGGCCACGACGGTGAGCACGGAGCCGAGGACGGCGACGGCGTACCCGGCGGCCAGCCCGGTGCGACGGCCGGCACGGTCGCTGATCCGGGCGAGCGGGACGGCGATGACGGCGGCACCCAGCACGCCCGCGGTCTGCCCGAGCCCGGCCGCGGTGTCGGTGCCGGCGACGTCCCGCGCGAGGAGACCGCCCACGGTGATGCCGACGGTCACGCCGAGGCCTCCGAGCGCCACTCCGCCGCCCAGCACGCCGAGGGTCCGGCGCTGGACCCGCACCGGGTCGAGGACGGTCGCCGCCCCGGTCCTCACCGCGGGACCCCGCCTACAGGCCCATGGAGCGGCCGATGATCTCCCGCATGATCTCGTTCGTCCCGCCGTAGATCGGCTGGATGCGGGCGTCGCGCCAGGCCTTGGAGACGAAGTACTCGTCCATGTAGCCGTACCCGCCGTGCAGCTGCAGGCAGCGGTCGGCGACCTTGTTCTGCAGGTCGGTGGTCCAGTACTTCGCCATCGCGGCATCGACCGGTGTGAGCTCGCCGGCGTTGAGCAGGCGCAGGCACTCGTCGACGAACGTCCTCGCGATCGTGACCTCGGTCTGCAGCTCGGCAAGCACGAACCGGGTGTTCTGGAAGCTGCTCACCGGCTTGCCGAACGCCGTCCGGCTGGTGACGTAGTCGACGGTGTGCGTGAGCACCGCCTCGGCCGAGGCCACCGCGCCGACGGCGATGGACAGCCGCTCCTGCGGCAGGTTCTCCATCAGGTGGTAGAAGCCGCGGTTCTCCGTGCCGAGCAGGTTCTCCGCCGGCACCCGCACGCCGTCGAAGAACAGCTCGGCGGTGTCCTGGGCCTTGAGCCCCACCTTCTCCAGGTTGCGACCGCGGGTGAAGCCGGGCATGTCCCGCTCCACGACCAGCAGGCTGATCCCCTTGGAGCCGGGCGCATCGGGGTCCGTGCGGGCCACCACGATGACCAGGTCGGCGTTGATGCCGTTGGTGATGAACGTCTTCGAGCCGTTGAGCACCCACGCGTCGCCGTCCCGGCGGGCCGTCGTCCGGATGCCCTGCAGGTCGCTGCCGGCCGCCGGCTCGGTCATGGCGATCGCGGTGATCAGCTCGCCGCTGCAGAAGCCGGGCAGCCAGCGCCGCCGCTGCTCCTCGGTGCCGAGGTCCCGCAGGTACGGCCCGGCGACGTCGTTGTGCAGCGCGAACCCGACGCCGGTCGCGCCGATGCGCATCAGCTCCTCGTCGATGACCGCCTGGTAGCGGAAGTCCCGGACCCCGCCGCCGCCGTACTCCTCGTCCATGTCGATGCCGAGCAGGCCCTGTGCACCCGCGGAGGTCCACACCTCCCGGGGCACGATGCCGTCCTTCTCCCACTGGGCGTGGAACGGGACGATCGTCTTCTCGGCCCAGGCCCGGACCATCTCCCGGAAGTCCTGGTGCTCGGCCTCGTACAGCGAACGGCGCATGGTCGTCAGTGTGCCCGACGCGACCGTCCTCACCCGAGCGCCGGTCCTCGCACCCGCCGGGGTGCGGTCCCCGGCGGAAGCCGGGCGGCGGGGAACTGCCGGGCCTCGTGGTCCTCGCACGCCAGCGGACTGTCGTACCCCTGTGGAGACTGGGTCCGTGACCGCACTCGACCGGTTCTCGGAGCCCACCCGGGCGTGGTTCACCGGCGCCTTCGCCGAGCCCACTGCCGCGCAGGAGGGTGCGTGGGAGGCGATCAGCAGTGGCGGGCACGCGCTGGTGGTGGCGCCGACGGGGTCCGGCAAGACCCTGGCCGCGTTCCTCTGGTCCCTCGACCGGCTGGCCCGCACGCCGGTCCCGGCCGACGAACGGGCCCGCTGCCGCGTGCTCTACGTCTCCCCGCTCAAGGCCCTGGCGGTGGACGTCGAACGCAACCTGCGGGCGCCGCTGGCCGGCATCGGTCAAGCCGCCGCGCGGCTGGGCCTGCCCCGCCCCGAGATCCAGGTCGCCATCCGCTCCGGTGACACCCCCGCCGACGAGCGACGTGCGTTCGCCCGCCGCCCCACCGACATCCTCATCACCACTCCCGAGTCGCTCTTCCTGCTGCTCACCAGCGCGGCCCGGGAGGCGTTGCGCGGTGTCGACACGGTGATCGTCGACGAGGTGCACGCCGTCGCCGACACCAAGCGGGGCGCGCACATGGCGGTGACCCTCGACCGGCTGGACGAGCTGCTGGAGCGCCCCGCCCAGCGGATCGGGCTCTCGGCGACCGTTCGTCCCATCGAGGAGGTGGCCACCTTCCTGGCCGGCGGCCGTCCGGTGCAGGTGGTGGCACCGGGATCGGTCAAGCAGTGGGACCTGTCGGTCGTCGTCCCGGTCGAGGACATGAGCACGCTGGGCCAGCCGACCGGTGAGCTGGACGGCTCCGCGGCGGGCAACCAGCCCCGGACGTCGATCTGGCCGGCGGTCGAGGAACGTGTGCTCGACCTCGTCCAGGCGCACCGCAGCACCATCGTCTTCGCCAACTCGCGGCGGCTGGCCGAACGGCTGACCAGCCGGCTCAACGAGCTGGCCTACGAGCGGGCGACCGGGGAGACGGTCCCACCGGGCACGAACGCCGCCGCCCTGATGGCACAGGCGGGCTCCGGGGACGGCGTGCCCGAGGGCGTGCAGCCGGTGGCCGCGGCGCACCACGGGTCGGTGTCCCGGGAGCAGCGGGCCGTCGTCGAGGAGGCGCTGAAGTCGGGACGGCTGCCCGCGGTGGTCGCCACCTCCAGCCTCGAGCTGGGCATCGACATGGGCGCCGTCGACCTGGTCGTCCAGGTGGAGGCGCCGCCGACGGTGGCCTCGGGGCTGCAACGAGTCGGCCGGGCCGGCCACCAGGTGGGCGCGGTCAGCCGTGGCGTGCTGTTCCCCAAGTACCGGGGTGACCTGGTGCAGTGCGCGCTGGTCGCGGAACGGATGAAGGCCGGCGCGATCGAGTCGATCCGCTACCTGCGCAACCCGCTCGACGTGCTCGCCCAGCAGGTGGTCGCGATCGTCTCCGAACGGCCGCGCACGGTCGACGAGGTGGCCGACCTGGTGCGCCGGTCGGCAGCGTTCGCCTCCCTGCCGGACTCCGCGCTCCAGGCCGTCCTCGACATGCTGGCCGGCCGCTACCCCTCCGATGCCTTCGCCGAGCTGCGGCCGCGGTTGACGTGGGACCGCGTCACCGACACCCTCACCGCCCGCAGCGGCGCCCAACGGCTGGCGGTCACCAGTGGCGGCACCATCCCCGACCGCGGCCTGTTCGGCGTCTTCCTCGTCGGCGGCGAGGGCACCGGCGGGCGCCGGGTCGGAGAGCTGGACGAGGAGATGGTCTACGAGTCCCGGACCGGCGACGTCTTCCTGCTCGGCTCGTCCTCGTGGCGGATCGAGGAGATCACCCACGACCGCGTCCTGGTCAGCCCCGCCCCCGGGCAGCCGGGCAAGATGCCGTTCTGGCACGGCGATGCCCCCGGCCGCCCGCTGGAGCTGGGCCGGGCACTGGGCGCCTTCCTCCGCGAGGTCGGCGCGGCCGCACCGGAGGCCGGCCTCGACCGCGCACGGGCCGCCGGGCTCGACGAGTGGGGAGCGGCGAACCTGCTGGCCTACCTCGCCGAGCAGAAGCAGGCGACCGGCCACCTCCCCGACGACCGGACGCTCCTCGTGGAACGCTTCCGCGACGAGCTGGGGGACTGGCGTCTGGTCGTCCACTCCCCCTTCGGCGCCCAGGTCAACGCCCCCTGGGCGCTGGTGCTGGCCGCCCGGCTGCGGGAGCGCTACGGCGTGGACGTCGCGTCCATGCACTCCGACGACGGCATCGTGCTCCGCCTCCCCGACACGACCGGGGAGCCACCCGAGGCCGATCTGGCCGTCCTCGACCCGGACGACGTGGAGCGCGAGGTGACCGCCGAGGTCGGCAGCTCCGCCCTGTTCGCCAGCCGGTTCCGCGAGTGCGCCGCCCGCGCGCTCCTGCTCCCCCGCCGCGACCCGCGCCGCCGCACCCCGCTGTGGCAGCAACGGCAGCGGGCCGCCCAGCTGCTCTCGGTGGCGAGCGAGTTCTCCAGCTTCCCGATCACGCTGGAGGCAGCCCGCGAGGTGCTGCAGGACGTCTACGACGTGCCCGGGCTGGAGGAGCTCATGCGGGACGTCCGCTCCCGGCGGGTGCGGGTCGTGGACGTGCAGACGCAGTCGGCCTCCCCCTTCGCCCAGTCGCTGCTGTTCGGCTACGTCGGCCAGTTCCTCTACGAGGGCGACGCGCCGCTGGCCGAGCGCCGGGCCCAGGCGCTCGCGCTCGACACCGGGCTGCTCGCCGAGCTGCTCGGCCGGTCCGAGCTGCGGGAGCTGCTGGACGCCGAGGCGCTGGCCGAGGTCGAGGCCGAGCTGCAGCGGTTGCCGGCCGCCCGCCACCCCCGGGACCTCGACGGCGCGGGCGACCTGCTGCGCCTGGTCGGCGACCTCACCGCGGCCGAGGCCGCCGCCCGCGGCGTGTCCGGGGAGTGGCTGGCGGAGCTGGTCGCGGCCCGGCGCGCGCTGGTCGTGCGGATCGCGGGCGAGGAGCGCCACGTCGCCATCGAGGACGCCGGCCGGCTGCGCGACGCCCTGGGCACCGCGCTGCCGGTCGGTGTGCCCGAGGTCTTCACCGAGCCGGTGCCCGACCCGCTCGGCGACCTCGTCGGCCGCTACGCCCGCACCCACGGCCCGTTCCAGCCCGGCGAGGTGGCCCAGCGGCTCGGGCTGGGGGTCGCCGTCGTCACCGCGACCGTGCAGCGGCTGGTCGGCACCGGCCGGCTGGTCACGGGCGAGTTCCGCCCCGGCGGCACCGGCCAGGAGTGGTGCGACGCCGACGTGCTGCGGTCGATCCGCCGGCGCAGCCTGGCCCGGTTGCGCCAGGAGGTGGAGCCGGTGCCGATCGACACCCTCGCCCGGTTCACCCCGTCCTGGCAGTCGGTCGGCAGCCGGATGCGGGGCCCGGACGGCGTGCTGGCCGTGGTCGAGCAGCTGGCCGGGGCCCTGGTGCCCGCGAGCGCCCTGGAGTCGCTGGTGCTACCCGCGCGGGTCCGCGACTACTCCCCGGCGATGCTCGACGAGCTGACCAGCGCCGGGGAGGTGCTGTGGGCCGGGGCCGGGGGCCTGCCCGGCGGGGACGGGTGGATCACCCTGGTGCCGGCCGACGTGGCGCCGTTGCTGCTCCCCGACCCGCTGGAGCTGCCCGTGGAGGGCGGCGCCGGGGCCGCCGTGCTCGAGCGGCTGGCCGGCGGCCAGGCGGTGTTCTTCCGCGGGCTGTCCGACCTCGTGGGTGCCACCGACGACGCCGCGCTGGCCGACGTCGTGTGGGACCTCGTCTGGGCCGGCGTGCTCACCAACGACACCCTCGCCCCGCTCCGCACCCGGCTGACCGGCGGCGGCACCCACAAGCGGCAGCCGGCACCGCCGCGCGCCAGGATGGACCGCACGCGGTACGGGCGCACCCGGCTGGGCCGGCCGGCGATGCCGACCCGCACCGGTCCGCCGACGGTGGCCGGCCGCTGGTCACGGCTGCCCGATCGCGACGCCAACCCCACGAAGCGGACGACCGCCCGCGCCGAGGCCCTGCTGGAACGGCACGGGGTGCTCACCCGCGGCGCGGTGATGGCCGAGCAGGTCCCCGGTGGCTTCTCCGCCGTCTACCCGGTGCTGCGGGCGTTCGAGGAGAACGGCCGGGCCCGGCGCGGCTACTTCGTCGAGACCCTCGGCGCCGCGCAGTTCGGCACGCCGGGGTCGGTCGACCGGCTGCGCAGCTTCGCCACACCGGACCGGGTACCCGGCGGTGCGATCGTGCTGGCCGCGACGGATCCGGCCAACGTGTACGGGGCGGCCCTGCCGTGGCCCGAGC
Organism: Geodermatophilus sp. CPCC 205761; assembly: GCF_051383655.1. Classification (NCBI taxonomy): domain Bacteria; kingdom Bacillati; phylum Actinomycetota; class Actinomycetes; order Geodermatophilales; family Geodermatophilaceae; genus Geodermatophilus; species Geodermatophilus sp. CPCC 205761. The sequence continues at coordinate 4,502 of NZ_JALPKQ010000021.1, read as the reverse complement.
GCACGGCCGGGACGGAGGACGCCGTCGACGTCGGCGAGGGCAGCGGCGGCGGACGGCGAGCCGCGGGCCACCGCGCCGGGCGCAAGGCCGGGGCGCTGGTCGTGCTGGTCGACGGCGACCTGGTGCTCTACGTGGAGCGGGGCGGCAAGACGCTGCTCTCCTGGACCGAGGACGAGACGCTGCTCAAGGAGGCCGCGACGGCGCTCTCCGGTGCGGCCTCCGCGGGTGCGCTCGGCCGGATGGTCGTGCAGAAGGCCGACGGCGCGTCGGTGCACGAGACGACACCCCTGTCCTCGGCGCTCCAGGCCGCCGGCTTCGCGGCCACCCCCCGCGGGCTGCGCCTGCGCGCCTGATCCGAGGCCGGCAGATGCGGCCCGGAGCAGCGGTCAGTCGCGCGCGGGGTGCAGCCAGCGTGCGAAGACGCGGGTCAGCGTCGGCATCACGACGTAGCCGAGCAGCACGACCACGAGGCACGCCGACAGCAGCAGCCGGGCCGGCCACGGCCAGGCGCCGAGGTGCGGCATCAAGAGCAGCTGCAGCGTCGAGGTGATGAGGAAGACCGCGGCGATCGTGAGCACCGTCGACCGCCAGCGCGGGCCGGGTGCGGCCGGCCGGGTGAAGAAGCTGTCCAGCCCGGCGACCCGCGCGTACCGCTCCTCGTCGACCATCTCCTGCATCCGCTCGAGGGCGGTCCGGCGCTCCTCGGAACGCTCCCACGCGGCCAGGCAGGCGTCGTCGGTGAACCGGTACACCAGGTGGTACTCCGAGCTGCCCGGCCCGGGCTTGAGCAGCGTGCCGCCGAGGTTGCCGGGAAAGGTCGCGGCCAGCGCGAGGACGTCGGCGGCCCACCGCTCGAAGGCCTGCCGCCGGTGCGGGCGGACGACGCGGGCGACGGTGACGGTCACCGGCTCGGGAGTCCGGCCCGCGACCTCCTGGCGGGACAGGCGGGAGCGGAGCAGGGTTGTCACGGCCACGGACACCTCAGCGCTGAGAGACCCGCCGGTCATCCCGGCTGTCGGCGGTGTCACAGCAGCTCACCGGCCCGGAGGGGACACTGGCGGCGTGCCCGAGGGAGACACCGTCTGGCTGGCGGCGAAGCGGATGAACACCGCCCTCGCCGGCTCGACGCTGCGCCGCGGCGAGCTGCGCGTGCCCCAGCTGGCCGCGACCGACCTCGCCGGCTCGACCGTCACCGAGGTCGTGCCCCGCGGAAAGCACCTGCTGGTCCGCTTCGCCGACGGCTGGACGCTGCGCACCCACTTCCGGATGGACGGCAGCTGGCACATCTACCGGCCCGGCGCGAAGTGGCGCGGCGGCCCCGCGTTCGCCGTCCGGGCGGTGCTGGCCACCGACGAGTGGGAGTGCGTCGGCTACCGGCTGCACGACATCGCCATGGTCCGCACCGCCCACGAGGACCAGCTGGTCGGTCACCTCGGCCCCGACGTCCTGGCTCCCGACTGGGATCTCGAGGAGGCGCTGCGGCGGCTCCGGGCCCACCCCGACGAGCAGATCGGGGTCGCCCTCCTCGACCAGCGCAACCTGGCCGGCATCGGGAACCTCTACAAGGTCGAGTCGCTGTTCCTCTGCGGCGTCCACCCGTGGGCGCGGGTGGCCGACGTCGCCGACCTCGGCGGACTGGTCGAGCGCGCCCGCACGCTGATGCTGGCCAATCGCGAGCACCCCGAGCAGAGCACCACGGGCGACCTGCGTCGCGGCCGGCACCACTGGGTCTACGGCCACAAGGACCGCCCGTGCCGCCGCTGCGGCACGGCGATCCTGCGCGGCGACCAGGGCCCGGACCTGCAGGAACGCGTCACCTACTGGTGCCCGCGCTGCCAGGCCGCACGCTCGCCGATCGACCCGTCCGCGCGCACCGGCGAGCCCGGCCGGCCACCACCGCTGCCCAGCGCGCCCTGAGGCGGCCCCTCCAGCCCCCCGAGCGTGCGAGGGGTGGGTAGGAGGGGGTCCTCTACTGCTGCTCCGGGCGCTCGGCGGGCTGGGCCACCGGCTGCGATGCCGGGGTCTCGACCGTCGGCGAGCCCTTCTCCAGCGCCGGCCCGACAGATCCGCCGGTGACCGCGGCCGGCCCCGAGGGCTGGCCCATGGAGGCCCGGATCTGGTCGAGGCGGGAGGCCCCGGCGACGTCGAGCGTGGCCTTCTGCACCTCGAGCATCCGGCCCTCGACCGAGGTCTGCGCGAGCTCGGCCTGCCCCAGGGCGTTGGCGTACCGCGCCTCGATCTTGTCGCGGACCTCCGACAGGCTGGGCGTGTTCCCCGGTGCCGACAGCTCGTTGACCTGCTTGAGCGACGCGGCGACGTGCTCCTGCATCTTGGCCTGCTCGAGCTGGCTCATCAGCTTGGTGCGCTCGGCCAGCGTCGTCTGCAGCCGCATGCGGCTCTGCTCGACCGCACCGCGGGCCTGCTCGGCGGCCTGCAGCGCCTCGTCGTGGCTGCGCTTGAGGTCCTCCATCGCCTGCTCGGCGGCCACCAGCTGGGTGGCGAAGGCCTGCGCGGCGTTCTCGTACTCCGCGGCCTTGCCCCCGTTCCCCGCGGCGCGGGTCTGGTCGGCCAGCACCAGCGCCTGGCGGGCCGAGGCCTGCAGCTTCTCCACCTCACCGAGCTGCCGGTTGAGCCGCATCTCCAGCTGCCGCTGGTTGCCCAGGACGGCGGCCGCCTGGTTGGCCAGCGCCTGGTGCCGCTGCTGCTCGGCCTCGATCGCCTGGGCGATCTGGATCTTCGGATCGGCCTTCTCGTCGATCTTGGCGTTGGCGGAGGCCGTGAGGTACTTCCACATCTTCACGAACGGGTTGGGCATCGGTCCTCCTGATCGGCGCGGATCGTCCACCGGTCATCCCCCGGCCGGCGGGCCGCAGCGATGGTCGTCCCCGTCATCGTCCCAGGTCTGCCGGGCCGTGAGCCACCAGGGACGTCCCCGGCCCTCCCCCGTTAGGGTCTCGGGGTGTCCACCGAGAGCCCGGTGTTGAGCGTCCTGGGTGAACTGGTCGTCGATCTGCTGCCCGATCCCACGGCGGACGCCGGGCCGGAGGGCACCGCGCCGCGGTACGTGGCACGACCCGGCGGCAACGCGCTCAACGTCGCGGTGGCGGCCGGGCGGCTCGGGGTGGCGGTGCGGCTGCTGGCCCGGCTCGGCACCGGCCCCCTCGCCCCGGCGCTGCGCCGGCACGCGGAGCTGTCCGGGGTCGACCCGGGCGGGTTCGTGGCCGCCGACGAGCCGGTCAGCCTGGCCGTCGTGGGCCTGGGCGCGGACGGCTCACCCGACTACGGCTTCCACGTCCTCGGCGCGGCCGACTGGCAGTGGACCGACGAGGAGCTGGCCGCCGTCCTCCCCGAGGGGACGGCCATCCTGCACGTCGGCTCCATCTCCAGCTGGACCCCGCCCGGCTGCGACGCGATCGCCCGGCTGGTCGAGCGGGTCGCCGCCGAGGACCGCGCGCTGATCAGCGTCGACCCCAACGTCCGCCCGATGCTCGCCGACGGGCCGGTCGGGACCGCGCTGGGCAACAGCCGCGCCGAGGTCCGCGCCCGCCTGGACCGGCTGCTCGCCCGGGCCGACGTGGTCAAGGTCAGCGCCGAGGACCTGCACTGGCTCGAGCCCGACGCCGGCGATGACCTGGACGCGACCGCGCTGCGCTGGGCCGACCGTGGAGCGGCGCTGGTGGTGCTCACCGACGGCGGCGCACCGTTGCGGATCGCCCGGCCGGGCCGCGCGCTGCTGCACCGCGAGCCGCCTCCGGTGGACGTCGTCGACACTGTGGGCGCCGGCGACTCGCTGGCCGCCGGGCTGTTCGCCGGGCTCCTGGCCGCCGGCGTCACGACCCGGACCGCGCTGCAGGAACTCCCCGACGAGCGGCTGCTGCCCATCGTCGACGACGCCGCGCTGGTGGCGGCGCTCAACTGCACCCGTGTGGGCGCCGACCCACCGACCCGCGACGAGCTGGCGGCAGCCCGCAGGTGACCGCCGCCGACGAGGTGGCCCTCGTCGGGTTCGCCGAGCTCTCGGCGACCGTCGTCCGGGCCCGGCTGCTCGCCGCCCACGAGCACTTCTGGGACACCGACACCCGGGCCCTGCACGACCCGGTGTGGTTCGACCAGTTCGGCGGTTTCGGCGTGCTCGCCCGCAGCGCCGAGGGAACCGACGCGGGCTACCTGCTCGGCGTGGTCACCGTCGACCGGCTGGCCTACCTCCACCTGCTCGCGGTGCGGTCCGACCGGAGGCGGACCGGCCTGGGCCGCCGCCTGGTGGGCTGGTTCGACCGGCTGGCGGGAGAGACCGGGGCGCGCGTCGTCCAGGCCACGGCGCGTCCGGACGACGTCGCCGCGGTCGGGTTCGCCACCGCGCTGGGCGCGAGCGCGCACCTGTCGCGCGACCGCGCCGGGCCGGGGCAGGACCGCCTGGTGCTGACCCGCTCCCTCCGCGGCTAGCTTTCGCCCTTGACGTCAAGGGCGCCTGCGGACGTGCCTCAGTGGACCGGGCACTGTGG
>NZ_JALPKQ010000020.1:0-84327 GCF_051383655.1 Geodermatophilus sp. CPCC 205761 | reverse complement strand
CGCACCTGGCGCCCCGACGGCACCGAGATCCTCATCCACCCACCGATCGACGCGGCCGCGTGACCACGGCCGCGCCCGGCCGGACCGACCCGGGTGATGGGCAGCGGCACCGCACGACAGGCAGCCCGCCCAGCTCGGCCCTAGCGTCGGCGACCGTGACGAGTCCGGACTTCTATGCCGTGGAGGAGCTCCTCGAGCCCGCGGAGATCGAGCTGCGCGACCGAGTCCGCGCCTTCTGCGCGCGGGAGGTCACCCCGCGGATCAACGACTACTGGGAGCGCGCGGAGTTCCCGTTCGAGCTCGTCCCGAAGATCGCCGGGCTCGGCATCGCCGGCGGCACCGTGCAGGGCTACGGCTCCCCCGGGATGAGCGCGGTCGCCGCCGGACTGGTCGCCGCCGAGTGGGCCCGCGCGGACGGCAGCATCGGCACCTTCTACGGCGTGCACAGCTTCCTGGCGATGCAGTCGATCGCGCTGCTGGGGTCGGAGGAGCAGCGCGAGCGCTGGCTCCCGGCGATGGCCCGGATGGAGAGGATCGGCGCCTTCGCCCTCACCGAGCCACGGCACGGGTCCGACGCGGTCGCACTGGAGACCAGCGCCCGCCGCGACGGCGACGGCTACGTGCTCGACGGTCAGAAGAAGTGGATCGGCAACGGGACGATCGCCGACCACGTGCTCGTCTGGGCCCGCGGGGAGGACGGGTCGGTCGGCGGCTACGTCGTCGACAAGGGGACGCCGGGCTACGAGGCCACCGTCATGACCGGGAAGACGGCGCTCCGCGCGGTCTGGCAGGCCGAGATCACGCTGACCGGCGTCCGGGTGCCCGCGGAGAACAGGCTGGCGAACTGCTCGTCCTTCCGGGACGTCTCCGCGGTCCTCGACCGCACCCGGTACACCGTCGCGTGGCGGGCGCTCGGACTGGCGACGGCGTCCTACGAGCTGGCGCTGGCCCACGCCCTGCGACGGGAGCAGTTCGGCCGGCCGATCGCCGGCTACCAGCTCGTGCAGGACAAGCTCGCGCGGATGCTGGCCGAGATCACCGCCATGCAGCTCATGTGCTGGCGGCTGTCGAAGCTGGCCGATGCCGGGCGCATGACCGCGGCCATGGCCTCACTGGCCAAGATGAACCACGCGGCGAAGGCCCGCGCGATCGTCGCCGACGCCCGCGACATCCTCGGCGGCGACGGCATCCTGCTCGATCACCACGTCGCGCGGCACCATGCGGACATGGAGGCGATCTTCACCTTCGAGGGCACCGACTCGGTGCAGGCCCTCATCGTGGGCCGGGAGATCACCGGGATCTCGGCGATCGGCGGCCGTCGTCCCGAGGGCCGCTGACGACGCGCCGCGGCGGTCAGCCGACGGCGCTGAGCGGCTTGCCGACCGACGTCAGCTGCTGGCACTGCGGGCAGGCCCGCCGACCGGTGCCGACCCGCGACCAGTCCTGCGATCCCCACACCTGAACGATCGCGCCGCAGGCGGCGAGCTCGACCTCGCCGTCGAGCTCGGCCGGGGGACGGTGCGCCTCGACGGCGTGCCAGGGGTGACTCTGTTCGGTCGGTCGGCCCGGCGACCAACGGTCCGGGCGGGCGAACCCCACGGCATAGGACTCCACGCGGGACCATGTGCCCGGGTTAACACGCGCGAAACAATCACGGACGGGTGAACCGGAACAGGAGTGTGCCGCCTCCCCGGCCAGGGCCAGGATCCCGACCGAGGCACCGCGGCACCTCCTCCCGCGTTACCGTCGAGGGGCACGACGCGGGAGGAGCGCACCGGTGGAACCTGTCAGCCTGATCGTCGGTGCCGTGCTGCTCGCGGTGGGGTTCCTCGGCGGCCGGCTGAGCCGGCGCACCAAGCCGGCTCCCCCGGCCCTGCCGACACCGCTGTGCGGCTGCGGCCACACGCTCAGCCAGCACGACACCGAGACCAACACCTGCTACGCCGAGCTGCGCCGCGACACCTACGACAAGCGCGGCCGGTGGTCGGGACACCAGTGGGTGCCGTGCACCTGCCGTCAGTACGTCGGCCCGCGGCCGATCGACGAGGTGTTCATGCCCCGCCTCCTGCCGCCCAGCACCGACTGAGCTCAGGCGGGCTCGAACGCGGTCAGCGCACGGGCGAGGTCCGCGAGCCGGTCGGCGCCGAGGGTGGCCGCCAGGGCGTCCTCGTGGGCGCGCACCAGCCCCTCCAGCCGGGTCAGCCGGGTGCGACCGCGCGCCGAGAGGTGCACCCGGACGCGACGGCCGTCGTCGGGATCGGGCAGCCGGTAGGCCTCCGCCCCGTCGACCAGCCCGTCCACGAGCCGGGTGAGCGTGGGCGCCGGCAGGGTCAGCGCAGCGACCAGCTCCCCCATCGAGCGCCCCGGCCCCGCGGCCAGGCAGCGCATCAGCCGGAAGACGTCGAGGGTGGCACCGTCCTCGGCCAGCACCGCGGCGACCCCGCGGGCCAGCCGGCGCTGGGCGACCGTGAGCAGCTCCACCAGGGAGGCGCCGGGACCCGCCGTCACCGGGTCTGCCTGCTGCTCGACGGACATGGCCGCACCATACTCAGCGGGTGCCCGAGCCGACCGGACCGCTGGACGCGTGGGAGGCGCTGCTCGTCCCCCGCACTCCGGACGTCGTCCGCGTCGCGCTGGCCGTTCCGCTGTCCGGACCGCTGGCGCTGACCGCGCCCTCCGCGCTGGACCTGGCCGGCCTGGCGACCGACGAGACGAACGCCGACGGCGGGGTGCGGGGCCGCCCGGTGGAGCTGGTGACCGTCGACTCCGGCCGGCCGCCGCACGTGGTCGCGGCCGAGGCGTCGGCGCTGCTCGACGCGGGGGTGTTCGACGTGCTCGTCGGCTACCACACCAGCGACGTCCACCGTGCGCTGGAGGCGGCACTCGCCGGCCGGGTGCGCTACGTCTTCACCCCGCCGCACGAGGGCGGCCGGCAGCGCGCGGGCGTGCTGCGGATCGGCTCCTCGCCGCGCGAGCAGCACGCCGCCGCGCTCGCCTGGCTGGTCCGGCACCGCCGCGCCCGGCGCTGGGCCCTGGTCGGCAACGACTACGTCTGGCCTCAGGCGGTGCACCGGGCGGCCACCGCGGTCCTGCACGGGCTGGGTGCCGACGTCGTCGGCGAGCTGCTCGTGCCGTTCGGGCCGTCCGACCCGGGCGCGATGGTGGACCTGGTCCGCCGCAGCCGCGCGGACGCCGTCCTGCTGAGCCTCGTGGGGCGGGACCTCGTCGCCTTCAACCGGGAGTTCGCCCGGGCCGGCCTCGACCACCGGGTCGTACGGCTGTCCGGGGCGCTGGAGGAGAACGGGCTGTACGCCGTCGGCGGGGACTCCACCGGGGAGCTGTTCGCCTGCATGCCGTCCTTCGCGGCCGTCGACGGCGCCGCCGACGAGGGACAGATCGACCTGCAGGAACGGCACGCCCGGCGGGCGGGACCGAGCGCACCGGTGGTCTGCGCCTATGCCCGGGGCGTCTACGACGGCGTCCGCCTCGCCGTGACCCTCCCCGGCCGCGGAGCGACGCCGCGGCCGGTCCCTGCCGCACCCCGGCTGGCCCGGGCCGAGGGGCTGTCCTTCCGCGAGGTCCGCACGGCCTGACGCGGGTCCCCCCGATGACACGCGCAGTTGCTTCCATCTGGAAACAACTGCGGCCTACTCTCTCCCCGCCCGGCCCCCGAGCCGGAGGAGAGGAGTGGCCGTGAGCGACCCCCGCACCACCCAGCACCGGACCGGCGACCCGGCCGGTCCGCTCCCGGGCGCCGCCCGGGGACCGATCCCCGCGACCGGCGACCCGGGCATCGAGGCGTTCGGCTACCGCCAGGAACTCAAGCGCTCGCTGACCTTCACCGACCTGCTGGTGTACGGCCTGATCTTCATGGTCCCGATCGCGCCGTTCGGCATCTTCGGCGGCGTCTTCCAGGCGTCCGGCGGCATGGTGGCCCTCGCCTACGCCGTCGGCGGCCTGGCCATGGCCTTCACCGCGGCCTCGTACTCGCAGATGTCGCGGGCCTTCCCGATGGCCGGCTCGGTCTACACCTACGCCGGCCGCGGCATCGCCCAGCCGGTCGGCTTCATCGCCGGGTGGATGATCCTGCTCGACTACGTGCTGGTGCCGGCGCTGCTGTACCTCATCGCGGCGATCGCGATGCACTCGATCGTCAGCTCGGTGCCGGTGCTCGTCTGGCTGATCGGCTTCGTCGTCCTCAACACCGTCGTCAACTACTTCGGCATCGAGTTCACCGCGCGGGTCAACAAGATCATGCTGGTCGCCGAGCTGATCGTGCTGGCGATCTTCCTGGTCATCGGGATCGTGGCACTGGCCGGTGGTGCCGGGCGGGGCTTCGACTTCTCGCCGATCTACAACAGCGACACCTTCTCGGTGGAGCTGGTGTTCGGCGCCGTGTCGGTCGCCGTCCTGAGCTTCCTGGGCTTCGACGGCATCTCGACCCTCGCCGAGGAGAACCGCGAGTCGGCCCGCTCCATCGGCAAGGCGATGATCGCCGCGCTGGCGCTGGCCGGGACGCTGTTCATCGTCCAGACCTGGATCGCCGCCCTCCTCGTGCCCGACCCCGACACCCTCATCGCCGAGGGCGACGCGGCGGGGACGGCGTTCTACGACGCCGCCGCGGTCGCCGGCGGGGCCTGGCTGTCGACGCTCACCGCGATCGCCACGGCCGTCGCGTGGGGCTTCGCCAACTCGCTGGTGGCCCAGGCGGCCACCTCGCGACTGCTGTTCGCCATGGCCCGCGACCGGCAGCTCCCCCACTTCCTCGCCCAGGTGCACCGCACCCGGCGGGTGCCGGTCAACGCGACCCTGCTCGTCGCGCTGATCTCCCTGGTGCTGGGCTGGTACATGACCACGCGCGAGGACGGCATCACGCTGCTCTCCACGCTGGTCAACTTCGGCGCACTGTCGGCGTTCCTGCTGCTGCACGTGTCGGTGGTCGTCCACTACGTCATCCGGCGGAAGAGCCGGAACTGGTGGCTGCACCTCGCCGTCCCCGTGCTGGGCTTCACGATCCTGGTGTACGTCGTCATCAACGCGCAGGTGGCGGCGCAGACCCTCGGGTTCACCTGGCTCGTCATCGGCCTGGTGCTCATGGCCGTCCTGCTGGCCACCGGCCGCAAGCCGGAGCTGCGCGCGGAGGAGGGCCTGTGACCGGGCGTGCGAGGTCACCGATGAGCACAGCACGGCCGCTCAGCGGGCCGACGAGCGCCCGCGAGGAGGGGCGATGACGGCGGCCCTGGAGGTCGTCGCCGTCGAGCCGACGCCCGACCAGCTCCGCTACACCTTCGGCGGCGGTGGCGACCCGCTGGTGACCGTCGCCCCAGGCACGGTGGTCGAGCTGACCACCGAGGACTGCTTCGGCGGCCGGGTGCGGGGGGTCGGCGACCTGCCGAGCGAGGTCTGCGAGTTCCCCTACCTGAACCCGGTCACGGGGCCGATCGCCGTGGAAGGGGCCGAGCCGGGCGACACGCTGGCGGTGCACCTCGTGGAGATCGCGCCGGTGCGCGACTGGGCCGTGTCGACGACGTTCCCGCACTTCGGGGCGCTGACCACCACGCACTCGACGGCGATGCTGCACGAGGCGCTCGAGGAGCTGGTCTGGGTCTACGAGGTCGACCGCGACCGGGGCACCTGCCTGTTCCGCCCCCGCCGCGGCGGCCCGGAGGTCGAGCTCCCGCTCGACCCGATGCACGGCACGATCGGTGTCGCCCCCGCCGGCGGTGAGGTGTTCGCCAGCATCACGCCGGGCGCGCACGGCGGGAACATGGACACCCCCGAGGTCCGGGCCGGGACGACGCTCTACTTCGGCGTCAACGTCGCGGGTGGGCTGCTGTCCCTCGGCGACGGGCACTGCCGCCAGGGCGAGGGCGAGGTCTGTGGCACCGCCGTCGAGGCGGCGATGCGCACGGTCGTCGTGGTCGACGTGGTGAAGGGCGGGGCGCCGGCCTGGCCGCGGCTGGAGAGCGACGAGTTCCTCATGTCGACCGGCTCCGTGCGGCCGCTGGAGGACGCCTTCCGGATCAGCCAGCACGACCTGGTCACCTGGGCCGGGCAGCTGACCGGGTGGGACCCCCTCGACGCCTACCAGCTGGTCAGCCAGGCCGGGCTGGCGCCGGCCGGCAACGTCGTGGACACGAACTACACGATGGTGGCGAAGCTGGCCAAGCGGTACCTCGGGGGCGCGATCGCCGTCGACGGCGTGCACGACCGGCTGCGGGAGACCGCCGCGGCCTACCTCGCCCAGCGCTGATCCCCGTGGCGCGGAGCCCGGCCGGGCTCCCCGCCACGCCCTGGCCTCGGTCCCGTGGGCGACCCGGTGGGGGCACTGCCCGGCGACCGGCCGGCGCGGCTGCGGGCGCTGGCCGGGCGGCTGGCCGAGGTGCCCGGCGTGCTCGCGGTGACCCTCGGCGGGAGCCGGGCACGCGGCACCCACACCCCGGACTCCGACGTCGACCTCGGCCTGTACCACCGGCCGCCCCTGGACACCGACGCCCTCGGCGTCCTGGCGCGTGAGCTCTGTGGCCCGGAAGCGCGGGTCACCGCGCCCGGCGAGTGGGGCCCGTGGGTCGACGGGGGCGCGTGGCTGCGGCTGGGCGACCTGGCGATGGACTGGATCTACCGCGACGTGGACCGGGTGGCCGCCGCCTGGCACGACGCGCGGCGGGGCCGGTACGCCTTCCACTTCCAGGTCGGCCACCCGCTGGGCTTCCTCGACGCCGCCTACGCCGGCGAGCTGGCGCTCGGCGTGCTCCTGGCCGACGCCACCGGCGAGGTCGCCGCCCTGCAGCGGGAGGTGGCCGGCTACCCGCCGGCGCTCGGCGCCGCGCTGGTCCGCCGGCTGGTCGAGGCACGGTTCTGCCTCGACATCGCCGCCAAGGCCACCGCCCGCGGCGACGCCACGTTCGTCGCCGGCTGCCTGTTCCGCGCCGTCGGACTCTGCGCGCACGCCCTGCACGCCGCCGCCGGGGTCTGGCTGGTCAACGAGAAGGGCGCGGTCGCCGCCGCCGGGCGGCTGCCGGGAGCGCCGCCGGGGTTCGCCGCCCGCGCCCATGAGGTCCTCGGGACCTCGGCACCCGGCCCGACGAGCTCACCACCGCGGTCGCGGCCGCGGCCGACCTGGTCGCGGAGGTGGCCGAGGCCTGCCGCTGACCGGCCGTCAGCCCCGGGCGCCGATGGCCGCGGCGACCTCGGCGTCGGTCGGGTTGCGCAGCAGCTCCCCCTCCCGCCAGACGACGACCGGCAGGTCGGCCTCCGAGACGCCGAGCTCGCCCAGCATCGCCGCGCCGTCGGTGCTGCCGTCGAGGTCGACGAAGACCGCGGCCAGCCGGTGGGCGCGGGCGAACGCCTGCAGCCGGCGGCTGTCCGCGGAGCCGCCCCGCCCGACGATGCGCAGGTCGGCGGCCAGCTCGAGCAGCATCGAGCGGCGCAGGAGGAAGGCCCGCAGCACCAGCTCCTTGAGCGAGTGGTCGGCCGCGAACACCTCGCGCATCCGGTCGTCGGACACGCACAGCACCTCGCCGGGACGGAGGACGACGGCGGTGAGGGTCACCGGGTGCGCGCTGAACAGGTCGAGTTCCCCGAGGAACCGCCGCGGGCCGTGGACGGCGATCACCCGCTGCCCCGCCCGGCCGTGGTCCTCGACCATCGCGACCGCGCCGGAGAGCACGACGGTGAAGTCGTACCCGGGGTCGCCCTCCCGGAAGACCGTCTCGCCGGCCTCGTACCACCGCCGGTACCCGTGCCGCTCCAGCAGGGCCAGCTGCTGGTCGGACAGCCGCGGGTAGGCGCCGTCCCGGTCGGCGGTCTCGGGCAGGTCGGCGGGCACCGGCTCGGGTTCGCCGTCGACCGCGGACACCGGCCCGGCGCGGCGCGGCCCCAGCGCCGGCAGCGCGCCGCCGGCGAGGGCGTCGTCCACCGGGAGCGGGGCCCCGGCGTCCTCCCCCGCCGTCGCGAGCAGCGCCGCGGCGAGGCTGTCGGCGTCGTAGGGGCCGGTGTGACGGACGCCGTTGACGAAGAAGGTCGGGGTGCCCTCGACCCCGCTGGCCTCTGCCGACTCGACGTCCTCCTCGACCCGGCGGGCGTAGCGGCCGGCGCCGAGGTCGCGGGCGAAGCGCTGCACGTCCAGGCCGATCGCCGCGGCGTGGTCGAGGAGGTCGCCGGCGGTGAGCCGGTCCTGGGCGCTGAACATCCGGTCGTGCATGTCCCAGAACCGCACCTGGGCGGCGGCCGCCTCCGCCGCCTCGGCCGCCAGCCGCGCGTGCGGGTGGACGTCGACCAGTGGGACGTGCCGGAAGACGTAGCGCAGCCGGTCGCCGAAGCGGTCGCGCACCTCCTCGACCGCGCCGGTGGCCCGCCCGCAGAAGGGGCACTCGAAGTCGCCGTACTCGACCAGGGTGAGCGGTGCGTCGAGCGGCCCGCGGACGTGGTCGCGGGCCGGGTCGACCGGCGGGTCGAGCAGCACCGGCCGGCCGCCGGTGCCGGGTGGGCGGAGGCGGTCGGCCAGCCGGAAGAGCCCCCAGCCCAGGAACGCGGCGAGCACCGACGCCGCCAGCACGCCGACCCGCGCCTCGTCGGCCGACCGCTCGTCGTCGAAGGCCAGGTCCACGATGAACAGGGAGATGGTGAAGCCGATGCCCGACAGAGCCGCGCCGCCGGCCAGCTGCCAGCGGGTCAGGCCGGGTGCCAGCTGCCCGAGGCGCAGCCGCATCGCCAGCCCGGTGCCGAGCAGGATGCCGGCCAGCTTGCCGAGGACCAGGCCCGCGACGACGCCGATCGTCACCGGCGAGGACAGCGCCGCCCGCAACGTCTCACCGGTCAGCGCGACGCCGGCGTTGGCGAGGGCGAACACCGGCACGATGACGAAGCTGGTCCACGGCTGCCACAGCTGCTGCAGCCGCTCGCTGGCCGACACCGACCGGTCGATGCTCAGCCGGGCGGCCCGGGCGAACTCGGGGTTGGGCGACTGCTGGTAGGCCCGGGTCCGCCGGGCGGCGTCCTCCACCTCCTCGCGGCGGGCCGGGTACGCGGGCGTGAACAGCGCGATGACGACGCCCGCCAGCGTCGGGTGGACGCCCGACTCGTACATCGCCACCCACACCGCGAGGCCGAGGACGAGGTAGGCCGGTCCGCGCCAGACCCGGAGGAAGCGCAGCCCGACCATCATCGCCAGCCCCACGACGGCCACGGCCAGCGCGACCGGGTCGAGCTGCTCGGTGTAGAACAGCGCGATCACGGTGAGCGCGCCGACGTCGTCGGCGATGGCCAGGGTGAGCAGGAAGAGCCGCAGCTGCGCCGGGCAGGCCGGGCCGACCAGGGCCAGCACCCCCAGCAGGAACGCCGTGTCGGTGGAGATCACCACCCCCCAGGCCGACACCGCCTCGTCGCCGAGGTTGAACAGCACGTAGACCAGCGCGGGCACCGCCAGGCCGGTGACCGCGGCGAGCGCCGGGACCGCGGCCCGCCGCCGGTCGGTGAGCTCGCCCATCACCAGCTCGCGCTTGATCTCCAGCCCGACGACGAAGAAGAAGAACACCATCAGGCCGTCGTTGACCCAGTGCTGCAGGTCGAGCGCGAGCTCCGCCTCGCCGATCCGGACGGCGAGGTCGGTGTGCCAGAAGGCGTCGTAGCTGCCCCGCGCGGGCGAGTTGACCCACAGCAGCGCGACCACGGTGGTCAGCAGCAGGAGTCCCGCGCTGCCGGCCTCGGTGCGCAGCGCGCGGCGCAGCGGCGCGACGCGGGCGAGCACCCCCCGGCCGCCCGGGGAGGACTGCCGTCCGACGTCGACGGTCACCGGGCGCCCCCGCTGGGAGTCATCGGACCTCCTGCCTGCCCCCGGAGGAGCCGAACCTGCGCTGGCAGTCTGCCTCGTCCCTCCGGCCGGCAGAAGCGGGGCGGGACGGCAGATTCGCGGAACGGATCCGTCTCGTCACGCTTCGTTGCGACACTCTCGGGTCCGCATCATGCGTTCTAGGGACCTTCGTCCGGACTTCGCCCGGAACCCTGGTGCGCGTCGCTGCGCCGGGTTCCCATGGTCGCGCCCTCCAACAGCGGGGGGCCGACCTCCCTGGGGGACTCCTTGGCACTCGCTCCGCTCGACCGGCTTCCCGACCTCGACCCGCCTCGCGTGCTGGTGGTCGACGACCACCGCACGTTCGCCGAGTTGCTGTCCGGGGCGCTGGCCGCCGCAGGGATGGACGTGCTGGGGACGGCGCACTCCGCGGCCCAGGCCGTGTCGATGGCCCAGGAGCTGCAGCCCGACATCGTCGTCATGGACATCGAGATGCCGCGGCAGGACGGGCTGACCGCCACCCGGCGGCTGCGCGAGGTCGCGCCGGACACGGTCGTCGCCGTCGTCACCGCGCACCGCGACCCCGACTGGGTGGTCCGCGCGACCCAGGCCGGCGCGTCGGCGTTCATCCCGAAGGACGGCTCGCTCGCCGAGATGATCGACGTGCTGAGCCGCGTGCGACCCGGCCAGATGCTCGTGGCGCCGTCCACCTTCGCCGCGACGCCGAGTGCGGCACCGCGACCGGTCACCGCGGCCCGGCCGCAGCTCACCCGCCGGGAGCAGGAGGTCCTCGACTGCCTGGGCCAGGGGATGCAGGTCAAGACGATCGCGCGGGTCCTGGGGATCACCCTGGAGACCTGCCGGGGCTACGTGAAGTCGCTGCACACCAAGCTCGGCGTGCGCTCCCAGCTGGAGGCCGTGGTCAAGGCCCAGGCGCTGGGGATGCTCACCTCGCTGTCCGACGCCTGACGGAGGACCCCGCGGGGATCGCTAGGCGTAGCGGGCGACGAAGTTCGCCAGCACCCGACCCGGTTCGGAGACCACGGCGGTCCGCAGCCGGGCGATCAGCTCCTCGAGCTCGGCCGGTGGGAAGTAGCCGGCGTGCTGGTAGACCCGGGCGCGGGTGACCACACCGGCGACGTCGAGCTCCGGGTGGAACTGCGTCGCGTAGACGTTCTGGCCGATCCGGAACATCTGCACCGGGCAGGCCGCCGACGTCGCCAGCAGCGCCGCGGACGGCGGCAGCACCCGGCAGGCCTCCTTGTGCCCGACCAGCGCGTCGAACACCTCCGGCACCCCGTCGAGCACCGGGTCGGCCTGACCGGCCGAGGTGAGCACGATCGGCACGCAGGAGACCGGCTCGCCGTACGTGCGGTCGACCACCCCGCCCTGGTGCACCCCCAGCGTGCCGATGCCGTAGCAGGCGCCGAGGAACGGCAGGTCGCGGGCGACCACCTCGTTCAGCAGCGGCTGGAGCTCGGCCTCCACCCGGCGCTGCGCGGCCGACTTCTCCTCCGGCGGGTCGCTGGAGTTGTAGGGCCCGCCGCCGAGCAGGACGCCGGAGTAGTCGTCGAGGTGCAGCTCCGGCAGCGGCCCGGCCTCCATCCGCACCCGGCGCAGCTCGTGCTCGGCCAGGCCGGTCAGCCGGAGGAACGCCGCGTACTCGTCGTCCGCGGCCTCGTCCTCGGCGCGCGAGGCCAGCAGCAGGAACGGGCGCACGGCCGCAGATGCTAGGCCGTCCCCGGTCAGGCCAGCACGACGAGCAGGTCTCCTCCCTCGACCTGCTGCACCGGGCCGATGGCGACCCGCTGCACGGCGCCGGCGACGGGGGCGGTGATGGCGGCCTCCATCTTCATGGCCTCGATGGTCGCGATGGCCTGGCCGGACTCGACGGTGTCGCCCTCCTCCACCTGCAGCGTGACGACGCCGGCGAAGGGGGCGGCCACCTGGCCGGGGGCGTTGCGGTCGGCCTTCTCGGCGGCCTTGACCTTGGCGTCGACGCTGCGGTCGCGGATGGAGACCGGGCGCAGCTGCCCGTTCAGCGAGCACATGACGGTGCGCATGCCGCGCTCGTCGGGGTCGGAGACGGCCTCCACCCCCATCAGCAGGGTGACGCCGGGCTCGAGGTCGACGGCGTGCTCCTCGCCCCGCCGCAGGCCGTAGAGGAACTCCTTGGTGGGCAGCACCGAGACGTCGCCGTAGCTGTCCACGTGCGCCTCGTACTCCCGCGTCGGGCCGGGGAACAGCAGCCGGTTCAGCGTCCGGCGCGGCCGCTCGGCCAGCCCGCGGACGTCGTCCTCGGACAGCTCGGCCGGGGGCTCGGCGGGACGGCGGCCCTCCAGCGCGCGGGTGCGGAACGGCTCGGGCCAGCCGCCGGGCGGGTCGCCCAGCTCGCCGCGCAGGAACCCGATGACCGAGTCGGGGAGGTCGTACTTGGCCGGGTCGGAGGCGAAGTCCTCGACCGCGACGCCGGAGCCGACCAGCTGCAGGGCCAGGTCGCCGACCACCTTGGAGCTCGGGGTGACCTTGACCAGCCGGCCCAGCAACCGGTCGGCGGCCGCGTAGGCGTTCTCGACCTCCTCGAACCGCTGACCCAGGCCCAGGGCGATCGCCTGCTGGCGCAGGTTGGACAGCTGCCCGCCGGGGATCTCGTGGGTGTAGACCCGGCCGGTCGGGGACGGCAGGCCGGACTCGAACGGCCCGTACACCCGCCGGACGGCCTCCCAGTAGGGCTCCAGGTCGTTCACGGCCTTCAGGTCCAGGCCGGTGGCCCGCTCGGTGGCGTCGGTGCCGGCCACGATCGCCGACAGCGGCGGCTGCGAGGTGGTGCCGGCCATGCTGGCCACGGCCCCGTCCACGGCGTCCACCCCTGCCTGCCACGCCGCCATCAGGGTGGCCAGCTGGCCGCCGGCGGTGTCGTGGGTGTGCAGGTGGACGGGCAGGTCGAAGCGCTCCCGCAGCGCGGTCACCAGGGTCGCGGCCGCGGGCGGCCGGAGCAGGCCGGCCATGTCCTTGATCGCCAGGATGTGCGCGCCGGCGTCGACGATCTGCTCGGCCAGCCGCAGGTAGTAGTCCAGCGTGTAGAGGTCTTCCTGAGGGTGTGACAGATCGCCGGTGTAGCACAGCGCCACCTCGGCGATCGCCGTCCCGGTGGCCCGGACGGCGTCGATCGCCGGGCGCATCTGCCCGACGTCGTTGAGCGCGTCGAACACCCGGAACACGTCGATGCCGGTGCGCGCGGCCTCGGCGACGAACGCGTCGGTCACCGCCTCCGGGTAGGGCGTGTAGCCGACGGTGTTGCGGCCGCGCAGCAGCATCTGCAGGCAGATGTTGGGCACCGCCTCGCGCAGCGCGGCCAGCCGGTCCCACGGGTCCTCGTGCAGGAACCGCAGCGCGACGTCGTAGGTCGCCCCGCCCCAGCACTCCAGTGACAGCAGCTGCGGGGTGCTGCGCGCCACGTGACCGGCCACGGCCAGCAGGTCCCGGGTGCGGACCCGGGTGGCGAGCAGGGACTGGTGGGCGTCGCGGAAGGTGGTGTCGGTGACCGCCAGCGCCGTCGCCGCCCGCAGGTCGGCGGCGAAGGCCTCCGGACCGAGCTCGGCCAGCCGCTGCCGGGAACCCTCCGGCGGGGCCGTGCGCAGGTTCACCCGGGGCAGCTTCTCCACCGGGTCGACCAGGTGCGGGCGCTCCCCGTGCGGCTCGTTCACCGTCAGGTCGGCCAGGAAGGTGAGCAGCTTGGTGCCCCGGTCGGCGCTGGAGCGCGCGGTGAGCAGCTCCGGGCGCTGCTCGATGAACGACGTCGTCACCCGCCCGGCGGCGAACTCCGGGTCGTCGAGCAGCGCGGCCAGGAACGGGATGTTGGTGGCCACCCCGCGGATGCGGAACTCCGCCACCGCCCGGCGGGCCCGGGCCACCGCGGTGGCGAAGTCCCGGCCGCGGCAGGTCAGCTTGACCAGCAGCGAGTCGAAGTGCGCCTCCACCTCCGCGCCCAGCGACGCGCCGCCGTCCAGCCGGATCCCGGCCCCGCCCGGGGAGCGGTAGGCGGTGATCCGGCCGGTGTCGGGGCGGAAGCCGTTGGCCGGGTCCTCGGTGGTGATCCGGCACTGCAGCGCCGCCCCGCGCAGCACGATCGTCTCCTGCGCCAGGCCGAGGTCGGCCAGCGTCTCCCCCGACGCGATCCGCAGCTGGGCCTGCACGAGGTCCACGTCGGTCACCTCCTCGGTGACCGTGTGCTCCACCTGGATCCGCGGGTTCATCTCGATGAACACGTGCCGGCCCTGGGGATCGAGCAGGAACTCCACCGTCCCGGCGTTCACGTAGCCGATCGCCCGGGCGAAGGCGACCGCGTCGGCGCAGATCCGCTCCCGCAGCGCGGGGTCCAGGTTGGGTGCGGGGGCCAGCTCCACGACCTTCTGGTGCCGGCGCTGCACCGAGCAGTCCCGCTCGAACAGGTGCACCACGTTGCCGTGGGCATCGGCGAGGATCTGGACCTCGATGTGCCGCGGGTCGACCACGGCCTGCTCGACGAACACCGTCGCGTCACCGAAGGCCGCCTCGGCCTCCCGCATGGCCGCCTGCACCGCACCGGTCAGCTCGGCCGGGTCCTCCACCCGCCGCATCCCCCGCCCGCCGCCGCCGGCGACCGCCTTGACGAACACCGGGAACGGCATGCCCTCCACGGCGGCCAGCAGGGTGTCCAGGTCGTCGGTGGGCTGGGTGGAGGCCAGCACCGGCAGCCCCGCCTCGCGCGCGGCCGCGATGGCCCGCGCCTTGTTGCCGGTCAGGGTGAGCACCTCGGCCGGCGGGCCGACGAAGGCGATCCCCGCCCGCGCGCACTCCTCGGCCAGGTCCGGGTTCTCCGACAGGAACCCGTAGCCGGGGTAGACCGCGTCCGCCCCGGCGTCCCGGGCCGCGCGCACGATCTCCTCCACCGACAGGTAGGCCCGCACCGGGTGCCCCACCTCGCCGATCTGGTGACTCTCGTCGGCCTTGAGCCGGTGCACGGAGTTGCGGTCTTCCCACGGGAACACCGCCACCGTGCCCGCACCCAGCTCGTAGGCGGCGCGGAACGCCCGGACGGCGATCTCCCCGCGATTGGCGACCAGGACCTTCGAGAACATGGGGCTCCTCGGGGGACGACGCACCGGCTTGCGGGGAGGGTAGGCCAGGACACGGCTCCGCCCGCACCCCCCGCCCGTGATCGGGGCGTGCGGGCGGCGCCCGGACGGCTATCCGACCTCGGCCGCGCGGGCCGCCTGCAGGTCGAGGGCGATGTCGACGATCATGTCCTCCTGGCCGCCGACCAGCCGGCGGCGGCCGACCTCGAGCAGGATGGTGCGGACGTCGATGCCGTACCGGGACGACGCGGTCTCCGCGTGCCGCAGGAAGCTGGAGTAGACGCCGGCGTAGCCGAGGGTGAGGGTCTCCCGGTCGACCTGGACCGGCCGGTCCTGCAGCGGGCGGACCAGGTCGTCGGCGGCGTCCTGCAGCGCGAACAGGTCGCAGCCGTGCTGCCACCCCTGCAGGTCCGCCACGGCGATGAACGGCTCGATCGGGCAGTTGCCCGCCCCGGCGCCGTGCCCGGCCAGCGAGGCGTCCACCCGGGTGACCCCCTCCTCGACGGCGACGACGGAGTTGGCCACGGCGAGGGAGAGGTTCTGGTGGGCGTGGATGCCCAGCTGGGTCTCCGGCCGCAGCACGTCGCGGTAGGCGCGGACCCGCTCCCGGACGCCGTCCATCGTCAGCCGGCCGCCGGAGTCGGTGACGTACACGCAGTGCGCCCCGTAGGACTCCATCAGCGCGGCCTGCCGGGCCAGCTCGGCGGCCGGGGCCATGTGGCTCATCATCAGGAAGCCCGACACGTCCATGCCCAGGTCGCGGGCGGTGGCGATGTGCTGGGCGGCGACGTCGGCCTCGGTGCAGTGGGTGGCGATCCGGATGGACCGGACGCCGAGGGAGTACGCGTGCTCCAGCTCGGCGATGGTGCCGATGCCCGGCAGCAGCAGAGTGGTGAGGACGGCGCGGGACAGGTTCTCCGAGGCGGCCTCGAGCCACTCCCAGTCGGTGTGGCTGCCCGGGCCGTAGGTGAGGCTGCCGCCGGCCAGCCCGTCGCCGTGGGCCACCTCGATGGCGTCGACCCCGGCGGCGTCCAGCGCGGCGACGATCCGGCCGACGTCGGCCGGGGTGATGCGGTGCCGGACGGCGTGCATGCCGTCCCGCAGCGTGACGTCCTGGACGTAGAGCTCGGTGGTCATGCCGTCACCTGCGCGGGAGTGCGGGTCGCGAGGGCCTCGCCGACCCGCACGGCGGCCGAGGTCATGATGTCGAGGTTGCCGGCGTAGGCCGGGAGGTAGTGCGCGGCGCCCTCGACCTCGAGGAACACCGTCACCCGGGTGGTCACCCGGGGCGCACCCTCGGGCAGCAGGGTGTGCACCGGCTCGCCCTCGGCGATCGGGGTGAACTGCACGTCCTGCTTGAGCCGGTACCCGGGCACGTACTCCGCCACCGACTTGGCCATCTCCGCCACCGACGCCCGGATGGCGTCGTGGTCGGCGTCGCCGATCAGGCAGAGGACGGTGTCGCGCATGATCAGCGGCGGCTCGGCCGGGTTGAGGATGATCACCGCCTTGCCGCGTCCCGCGCCGCCGACGGCCTCGATGGCGTGCGACGTGGTCTCGGTGAACTCGTCGATGTTGGCCCGCGTGCCCGGCCCGGCCGACCTCGACGCGATCGAGGCGACGATCTCGGCGTAGGGCACCGGGGTCACCCGGGCGACCGCGGCCACCATGGGGATCGTGGCCTGGCCGCCGCAGGTCACCATGTTGACGTTGGTCGCATCCGCGGCCAGGTGCTGGTCGAGGTTCACCGGCGGGACGACGTAGGGCCCGATCGCCGCCGGGGTCAGGTCGACCAGCTTCTTGCCGTACGGCGCCAGCTTCTGCGCGTTGGCCACGTGCGCCTTGGCCGAGGTGGCGTCGAAGACGATCTCGATGTCGCCGAAGCCGTCCATCGCGATCAGCCCGTCGACGCCCTCGGACGTGGTGGGCACCCCCATCCGCCGGGCGCGGGCCAGCCCGTCGGAGTGGGGGTCGATCCCGACCATCGCGCCCATCACCAGCACCTCGGAGTGCCGGATCACCTTGATCATCAGATCGGTGCCGATGTTGCCCGACCCGATCACCGCCACCTTCGCCGTGCGCATCAGGCGTCCCTCCGGGAGAACGTGGCCGTGACGGTGCCGAGTGCGCCGATCTCCGCGACCACGACCGAGCCGGGCGGGGTGGGGGCCATCGGGCCGAGGGCGCCGGAGAGCACGACCTGGCCGGCCCGGAGCGGGTCGCCGACCTCTCGGGCGGTCCGCGCCAGCCAGGCCAGCGCGGCGAGCGGGTCGCCCAGGCAGGCCGCGCCGGTGCCCTCGGAGACGACCTCGCCGTCCAGGGTCATGCGCATGGCGGCCGCGACCGGCTCGAACTCCGCCAGGGTCGACCGCGTCTCCCCCAGCACGAACAGCCCGCTGGAGGCGTTGTCGGCCACGGTGTCGCCGAAGGTGATGTCCCAGCCGGCGATCCGGCTGTCGACGATCTCCAGCGCCGCGACGGCGTACTCCACCGCGCCGCGCACCTGGTCGGCGTCCAGCGGGCCCTCATCGAGGTCCGAACCGAGGACGAAGGCGATCTCGGCCTCGGTCCTGGGCTGGAGCAGCCGCCCGGACGGGACCTCGGCCAGGCCGGTCACGTCCATGTCGGCGAACAGGACGCCGAAGTCGGGGCGGTCCACACCCAGCTGGGCCTGCACCGCGGGCGAGGTCAGGCCGATCTTGCGACCGACGACGCGGGCGCCCACGGCCAGCCGGCGCGCGGTGAGCCGCTGCTGCACCGCGTAGGCCTGCTCGACGTCGTCGGTGCCGATGAGATCGCGCACCGGCCGGCACGGAACGCCGGTCCGCGCGGCCACCTCGAGCCGCTCGGCGGCCTCGGCGACGGCCGCCCGCCGGGTGCGGGCCACGTCCGGTGGGGTGGTTGCCTGTGTCATCACTGTCCTCGGGGAGCCGGTGGGACCACGACCATGGCCGCCCCTCCCCCGGGACGCCTACCGCGGCGTTCCGATGTGCGGAACCCCAGCCGCCCTTCCGCGCCGCGGAAGTGCCGTGCCGGGCGGTCCGGCCACACCGGTCCACTGGACGGCACGCAGCGTCGGAGGCGCCTTGTGGCGCGCGCCACGCCGTGGTTCCGTTGTCCGTAGCGATCGTTACAGAGATCGTCGCCCCCGCGGAAGGACCACCATGACCTCCAGCCGTATCCCCGCCCCGCGGCGCCAGATGCCCGCCACCGCGGTGCAGCACGCCGTCGCCGCGCTCGCCGAGGGCCGCATGGTGGTCGTGGTCGACGACGCCGACCGGGAGAACGAGGGCGACCTCGTGGCCGCCGCCGAGCTGGTGACCGAGGAGCAGATGGCCTTCCTCGTCCGGCACAGCACCGGCATCGTCTGCGCCCCGATGCCCGCGGCCCGCGCCGACGAGCTGCGGCTGCCGGCGATGGTCACCGACAACACCGACGCCCACGGCACCGCCTTCACCGTCACCGTCGACTCGGTGCACACCGGCACCGGCGTCTCGGCCGCCGACCGCGCCCGCACCTTCCGCGCACTGGCCGACCCGGCCACCGGCCCCGCCGAGCTCCGCCGGCCCGGCCACGTCTTCCCGCTGCGCGCCCGTGCGGGTGGCGTCCTGGTGCGCGCCGGGCACACCGAGGCCACCGTCGACCTGCTGACCATGGCCGGGCTGTCCGGCGTCGGCGTCATCGGCGAGATCACCGCCGACGACGGCACCATGCGCAGCGGCGCCGACCTGCGCGCCTTCGCCGCCGAGCACGACCTCGTCGTCCTCGACATCGCCGACCTGGTCCGCCACCGGCGGGCCACCGAGCGGCTCGTCGAGCTGGTGGCGACCGCCTCGATGCCCACCGAGTTCGGCACCTTCCGGGCGGTCGCCTACCGCAACGTCCTCGACGGCACCGAGCACCTCGCCCTGGTCATGGGGGACGTCGCCGCGGCCGGCCAGTCCGAGCGCGGCGCGCTGGTGCGGGTGCACAGCGAGTGCCTCACCGGCGACATCCTCGGCTCGCTGCGCTGCGACTGCGGCGCCCAGCTGGAGCAGGCGCTCGCCGAGATCGCCGCCGAGGGCGTCGGCGCGGTCGTGTACCTGCGTGGCCACGAGGGGCGCGGGATCGGACTGGGCCACAAGATCCGCGCCTACGCCCTCCAGGAGGCCGGCCTCGACACCGTCGACGCCAACACCGCCCAGGGCCTGCCGGTCGACTCGCGCAGCTACGGCATCGGCGCCCAGATCCTCGGCGACCTCGGCATCCGCCGGCTGCGGCTGATCACCAACAACCCGGCCAAGTACGGCGGCCTCGACGGCTACGGCCTCGACATCGTCGGCCGGGTCGCGCTGCCGGTCGTGGAGACGCCGCACAACGTGCGCTACCTGCGGACCAAGCGGGAGCGGATGGGGCACCAGCTGTCCCCGGCCGCGGGCGCCGTCGTCCCCGGCTGATCCGGCCCCGCACGGTCCGCTCGCCCCGGGCGGGGGATGATCGTCTCGTGCCCGCCCAGCCCGGGGCCGGGACCGCCGAACGGGGAGCAGATGCCCAGGAAGACCGAGCGCCGGCACCGCCAGGGTGTGGAGTCCCGCCGGCGGATCCTCGAGGCCACCTTGGCGATCGCCGCCGAGCGTGGCTACGACGGCACCAGCCTGGGCCTGGTCACCGAGCGCGCCGGGCTGCCGGCCAGCTCCGTCTACTGGCACTTCGGCAGCAAGGACGAGCTGCTGGCCGAGGCGCTGGAGTACAGCTACCGCCGCTGGGCGGAGTCGATGCCGGCGCCGCGCTGGGAGGGCGGGCCGGCGGACCTGCGCGAGCAGCTGCGGGCCCGGCTGCGCCAGGGCGCCGCGGCCATCTCCACCTCACCCGAGTTCTGGCGGCTCGGGCTGATGCTGGCGCTGGAGAAGCGGGTGGTCGAGCCGGCCGCGCGCCGGCGCTTCCTCGAGGTGCGCCGGGAGGCCCGGCGGGTCAGCACCGCCCTGTGGCACCAGGTGCTGCCGGCCGAGGCGGTGGCGCAGGACCCGGAGCTGACCGAGCGGCTGGCCCGGTTCCAGATGGCCACCATGGACGGCCTGTACATCGGGCTGCGCGCCGACCCGGGGTGGGACCGCGACGCGGTCGTCGAGCTGCTCGCGGCCGGGCTGCACGCCGCCGTCAGCCGTGCGCTCCCGGTGCGCGCGTGAGCCGGCCCGCCCGCGCGCCGCAGGCGGAGGGGTCACGGGAGCGGATCCTCGCCGCCGCGGCCGCGATCGCCGCCGAGTCCGGCTACGAGGGCACCACCATCTCGAAGGTGACCCAGCGCTCGGGCCTGCCGGTCAGCTCGGTCTACTGGTTCTTCAAGGACAAGGACGAGCTGCTCGCCGGGGTCGTCCGGCACAGCTTCGCGGAGTGGGTCTCGGGGCAGCCGGACTGGGCGCCGATGCCCCCCGGGGCGTCCCTCGCCGACGGGCTGCGGGCGGTGCTCGACCACTCCGTCCGCACCCTCACCGAAGCGCCCGACTTCCTCCGCATCGGCCAGATGCTCACCCTGGAGAACCGGGCGACCGAGCCCGCGGCCCGCACCCTCTACCTGCGGATCCGCGCCGAGGTCGAGGAGCGGATCACCGACTGGTTCGCCGCCGGCCTCGACGACGAGGTGCGCGACCGGCGTCCGGAGCTGGCGCGCACCCTCGCCCGCTTCGTCATCGCGAGCACCGACGGGTACTTCCTGGCCCAGCAGATCGACGAGCCCTGGAACCCGGCGGAGCTGGTCGACCTGCTGGTCGGCACGGTGGAGGCGGCGGTCGCGGAGGCCGCCGGGGACGAGGAGGAGCGGGCATGAGCGGCGCCATCCGGTACGACCGGGCGCGGGCGGCGGCGGAGGCCGCGCTGGCCCACGCCGAGGGCATCGGGGTGCGGGTGAGCGTGGCGGTGGTCGACCTCGCCGGGATGGAGGTCGTCGTCGCCCGCGCGGACGGCGCCCCCGGGTTCACCGCCGGGATCGCCCGCGCGAAGGGGGCCACGGCGGCGGCGTTCCGCCGTCCCTCCGGCGAGCTGCGGGAGGTGGCCGAGCGGCGTCCCGAGGTGCTCGTGGTCGCCGGGGAGCAGCTGGGGTTCCGGCCGACGACGCTGGGCGGCGGGCTGCCGGTGGTGCGGGACGGCGAGGTGGTCGGCGGCGTCGGCGTGAGCGGCGCGACCCCCGAGGAGGACACCGCCTGCGCGGAGGCCGCCGTCGCCGTGCTCGCCGGGGCCTGACGCCCGGCCGGCTCCGTGCCGGCTCAGGACAGCGGCGCGAACCGGCCGAAGCCGCCCTGGTGGAACAGCAGCGGGGCCACGGGGTTGGCCACGTCGAGGGCGCGCACCCGGCCCAGCACGATGGCGTGGTCACCGCCGTCGACCTCGGACTCGAACGTGCAGTCGATCCACGCCACCGCGCCCGCCACGACCGGTGCGCCGGACGGGGACGGCGTCCACGCGATGCCGGTGAAGTCCTCCACCCCCTTGGTGCTGAACCGGCGGCACAGGTCCCCCTGGTCGGAGGCCAGCACGTTGACGCAGAAGGACGACGCGGTGCGCAGCCGCGCGAAGCGCTCGGAGCCGCGGGTGGGCAGGAAGGCGACCAGCGGCGGGTCCAGCGAGACCGAGGTGAACGAGCCGACGACCATGCCGACCGGCGCCCCGGTCGCGTCGATCGCCGTCACGAGCACGACCCCGGTCGGGTAGTGCCCGAGCGTCGCCCGGAACCGCGTCGGGTCGACCTCCTGGGTGAGCGTCATGACACCGAGTCTGGGCACCGGCCCCCCCGCCGGGCACGGGGTCCGTGCCGCTGTCCGGGACGCGTCAGGACGCCGTCGGACGGCGCACCTCGTACGGCAGCCGCTCCGGGCTCCACACCCCGGCCGGCGCCGTGATCGCGTCCAGCTCGGCCACGACGGCGGGGTCGAGCTGCCAGCTGCAGCCGGCGACGTTGGACCGCAGCTGCGCGACGCTGCTCACCCCGGCGATCACCGAGGCGACGCCGGGGCGGCCGGCCAGCCAGGCCAGCGCCAGCTCGCTGAGCGGGCGTCCCAGCCGGCCGGCCAGCGCGCGGAGGCGGTCGAGCGTGGCGTGGTGCGCCGGGACGTCCATCGTGTCGACGATCCCGCTGCCGGCGGCGCCGCGGGTGCCGGCCGGGCGGGGCGCACCCTGCCGGTACTTGCCGGTGAGGAAGCCGCCGGCCAGCGGGTGGTAGGGCAGCACGCCGACACCGGTGCGCCGGGCGTAGGGCAGCACCTCGGCCTCCAGCCCCCGGGCCAGCAGGTGGTAGTAGTCCTGGACGGTCGCGAAGGCCTGCCGCCCCCGCGCGTTCGCCAGGTGGTTGGCCTCGCTCACCCGCCAGGCGCCGGCGTTGCAGATGCCCAGCGCCCGCACCTTGCCCTCGCGCACGAGGTCGTCGAGGACGTCGAGCAGCTCGGCGGGATCGACGCCGTCGGGCGGGAAGTGCAGTTGGTAGAGGTCGATCCGGTCGGTGCCCAGGCGGCGCAGGCTGGCCTCGGCCGCCCGGCGGACGTGCGCGGCCACCGGGGCGTCGTCCAGCCGGCGCAGGTTGAACTTGGTGGCGATGACCATGCGGTCGCGGCGGGCGCCGAGCGCCGCCCCGACGAGGGCCTCCGACCGCCCCTGCCCGTAGACGTCGGCGGTGTCGACGAGGTCGACGCCGAGGTCGAGGGCGGCGGCGATCACCTCGCGGGTGGCCGCGGCGTCCAGCCGGGGCGGGCCGAAGACGTTCCCGCCCAGCCCGCACACCGACACTGTGAGGTCGCTGGTGCCCAGCCGCCGGCGGGGCAGCGTCGCCACGGTGCTCGTCATGGAGGTCCTCCTCGGTGGGGTCGTGCGCCCGTATCCGAGGCGAGGCGCCCGCACCGAGCCACCCTCGCGTGCCACTCCGCGGCACGGCCGGTGCGGGGCCGTGCGCGTACCCGCTGGTCAGGAGGCGCGTCGAGTCGGACCACCCGAAGGAGGGCCGCAAGACCCTTTCCTTCTCTGTATCGACCGCTACAGTGAGTCCTGACACGGTGATCGTCGTCACTCCGCAGGCGGCACCGCAGCAGCTGGACCGGTACCCCCGAGAGAAGGGCTCCTCCATGACCCTCACCGCCGA
Source organism: Geodermatophilus sp. CPCC 205761 (assembly GCF_051383655.1). Taxonomy (NCBI): domain Bacteria; kingdom Bacillati; phylum Actinomycetota; class Actinomycetes; order Geodermatophilales; family Geodermatophilaceae; genus Geodermatophilus; species Geodermatophilus sp. CPCC 205761. Next base: position 61,319 of record NZ_JALPKQ010000020.1, on the reverse strand, counting down.
GGTCGTCTCCTCCACCCCCGCCCCCCGCCGGCCCGGGTCGGATCCCGAGGGCGGCGACCGGGCGGGGGCACCCACGTCGGTGAGCAAGGCCCTCCAGCTGCTCGACGCCTTCCGGCTGGCCGGGCCCAGCCTCGGCGTGAGCGAGCTCGCCCGCCGGGCCGGCGTCCCCAAGTCGACGGCGTTCCGGCTGCTGGCCTACCTGGAGCAGGGCGGCTACGTGGAGCGGACCGGCACCGACTACCGCCTGGGCTGGCGGCTGTTCGAGCTCGGCAACCGGGTGCACCACTGCCGCCCGCGCGGGCTGCGCGACCTCGCCCTCCCCTACCTGAGCGAGCTGTACGTGAGCACCGGCAACGTGGTGCACCTCGGCGTCCTCGAGGGCAACGACGTCGTCTACCTGGAGAAGATCCACGGGCACCGCGCCGTCCGGACCCCCACCACCGTCGGCGGCCGCATGCCGGCCGCCTGCGTCGGGCTCGGCAAGGCGATCCTCGCCTTCGGCGACGCCGGCACCGCCCGCCGGGTGGTCTCCGCCGGCCTCGAGCGGCGGACGCCGTACTCGATCGCCGAGCCGGGGCGCTTCCTCAACGAGCTCGGCCGGGTGCGCACCAACGGCATCGCGTTCGACCGCGAGGAGGCCGCGCTGGGGCTGACCTGCGTCGCGGCGCCGATCCTCGTCGACGGGCGGGCCGTGGCCGCGATCTCGGTGTCCGGCTCGACGACCCGGTTCAACCCGAGCGTCAACGCGGCCCACGTCCGCCGGGCGGCGGCCCAGATCTCGGCCGAGTACGCGGCGGCCCAGGCCGCCTGACGCCTGCACGGGACGAGGGGCCGGTCCGCAGCCGCGGACCGGCCCCTCGTTCCGGGTCCGGACTCTCCGCGCGGAAAGTCCGGCCCGACCCCCGACGATTTCCGCGGAAACCGCCGCTCGGGGGGCCTCGAGGGAGGCGGTGCCGGGCTCAGATGGCGGTGAGGCCGGGCGGCAGCGGGTGGCCGAAGCGCAGCCGGCCGTCCGCGTCGTACATCGGGTCGGCGACGTTGCAGATGTGGTTCATGCCGGCGTGCAGGTCCCGCCAGTAGCGCTGCAGCGGGTTGTCGCTGCGCAGGCCGCCCCCGCCGGTGACGGCGAAGACCCGGTCGACGGCGTCCACGGCGCGGCGGGAGGCGCGCACCTGGTTGCGCCGGATCTCCACCCGGGTGGCGAGGTCGACGCGGCCGCCGGCGCACACGACGTCGTACATCCGCTGGATGTCGGCGAGGAAGTGCACTCGGCTCGCCGCGACGTCGGCGGTGGCCGCTCCGAGCACACCCAGGTCCGCGGCGGAGGGGCGCCCCGCCGCCGTCGGGCGCATCCGCAGGTGCGCGACCGCGTGCGCCACCGCGCCCTCGGCCATCGCGAGGGTGGCGGCGATGATCGCCGAGGCGAACATCGTGTGGTTGGGCATCCGGTAGAGCGGGACGTCGCCCCGCCCGGCCGCTTCGGCGGCCCGTCCCTCCCGCAGGTCGGCCGGGTCGATCACCCGGTGGTCGGGGACGAAGGCGTCGCGGATGACGACGTCCTTGCTGCCGGACCCCTGCAGGCCCATGACCTGCCAGGAGTCGTGCAGCACCTCGTAGTCGCGCCGGGGCAGGACGAAGTGCCGGAACGGCTCGGGCGGCTGCGGCCGCCCGTCGTCGTCCACCAGCAGCCCGCCCAGGACCACCCACTCGCAGTGGTCGGTGCCCGAGGAGAACGGCCAGCGGCCGTTGAACCGGTAGCCGCCCTCGACCCGCCGGGCCCGGCCGAAGGGCGCGTACGGGGAGGCGACCCAGGTGTCGGGGTCCAGGCCCCAGATCTCGTCCTGCACCCGCCGGTCGGCCTGGGCGATCTCGAAGGGGTGGACGCCCACCACGCCGCTGACCCACCCGGCCGCCGCGGAGCGGGCGCCCACGGCGAGCACGGTCTCGAAGAACTCCACCGGCGAGGCCTCGAAGCCGGCGTACTCGACCGGCTGCAGCAGCCGCACCACCCCGGCCGCGCGGAGCTGCTCGGCGGTGTCGTCGGGCAGGCAGCCGAGCGCGTCGGCCTCCTCGGCCCGGGCAGCGAGCTCCTCGGCCAGCTTCTCGACCCGTTCCCGCACCTCGTGCACGCTGCTCGTCCCCTCTCCGCTGCCTGACTGCCGGGGCGCCGTCCGGCGCCCGGAACGCCGCTGCGGAGCCGGCCGGGCCGGGCTCCGCAGCGGGGATCTCGTCGTGTGGTCCGGGTCGGCTCAGACGTCCGGCTCGTTGGGGTCGGTCCGCTTGTGGCCCCAGTAGCTGGGGACGTCGTAGCGGGACGGCGTCCAGGTGGCGTCGTCGATGAGCTTGCCGCCGAAGCCGTACTCGACCTGGAAGCCCGACGGCGTCTTCACGTAGAACGACAGCATCTCGTCGTTGGAGTGCTTGCCGAACGTCGAGGCGATCGGCGCCGCACCGGCCTGCACCTCGTCCCACGCGCGCCCGACGACGTCGAGCTCGTCCACCTCGAACATCAGGTGCCCGACGCCCTGCGGCGCGAACGGGATCGGCGCCCACGCGAAGGAGTGGTGCCGCTCGTTGGCGTGCGTGAAGGTGCCGTACATCCCGGGGCCGAAGTCGATGTAGTCGCTCAGCCTGAAGCCCAGGATGTCGAGGTAGAGCGCGTTGTAGGCGTCGTTGTCGCGGACCATCTGGAAGGCGTGGCCCAGGCCGCCGGCGCCGGTGACGAACCGGGCCCCGGTGGGCGAGACGAAGCGCGCCCGGTCCTTCTTCAGGCCGTAGAACAGCTCGAGCCCCTGGCCCTCCGGGTCGTCGAAGGAGACGATCCCGCTGACCTGGCGCTCCTGGGCGAGCGCGGCGTCGCCGCGCTTGACCGCGTAGCCGTTGCTCTCCAGGGCGGTGGCGAGCTCCTCCAGCTCACGGGGGCCCTTGACCTCCCAGCCCAGCACGGTGACCGCGTCGGCCTCCCCGCGGCGGACGTCGACCCGGTAGGCCTTGTCGTCCATCCGCAGGACCAGGCGGTCCTCGGTCGCGGTGACCGGCTGCAGACCCAGCAGGTCGCAGGCGAACTCCTTCCAGGCGCCGAGGTCGCGCGCCTCGACGATCGCGTATCCCAAGCCGACGACTTCGGCCATGACGTCCCCTCCGGGGTGGGTTCGATGTGGTGTGGACGAGGTCCGGCACCGATGCTCTGCGGGTCCCCGGGAGGGGTCCAGCAGCGTGTGCCGGGGAGCGGAATGGCTGGTCAGCGGTTCAGGACGAAGTCCCGGACCAGCCGGTTGAACTCCTCGGCGTGCTCGAGCTGGGCCCAGTGGCCGCACCGGTTGAGCAGCACCAGCCGCGCGTCGGGGATCAGCGCGACGAGCTCCAGGGAGTGCTCGAAGTGCACCACCCGGTCGTCGCGGCCGTGGAAGAGCAGCGCGGGGACGCGCACCTGGGCCAGCTCGGCGGGGTCCACCCAGGGCCGGCCGCGGCTCATCCCGGCGATGAAGTTGGCCAGGTGGTCGGGGCGGGCCCGCGCGGCCTCGGAGCGCTGCAGCACCAGCTCGTCGGAGGCGAAGGCGGGGTCGAAGGTCATGATGTCGACCAGCTCGCGCATCACCGCCGGCGAGGGGTCGCGGTAGCCCTTCTGCAGGATCTTCAGACCCTCGGTGGGGCCGTCGCCGGGCTGGAAGAGCACCGGGCCGGGTGAGCCCGCGCCCATGGTGATCAGGTGCGACATCCGGTCGGGGTGCTCGGTCGCGAAGCGCAGCGTCGTCGCGCCGCCCATCGAGTTGCCGACGAACGCCGCCTTCTCGATGCCGAGGGCGTCGAGCAGGTGCAGGGCCGCGGTGACGTGGTCGCGCTCGTCGGGGGTGACCGTGTCCGACTGCCCCCAGCCGGGCATGTCGGCGGCGATCACCCGGAAGTCGTCGGCGAGCACCGTCATGTTCGGCCCGAAGTTGCTCCAGCCGGTCGCCCCCGGACCGCTGCCGTGCAGCAGGAGGAGCGGGTGGCCCTCGCCGGCCTCGTTGATGTGGATCTTGCCGCTCGGCGTCTGCACCGTCCGGCTGGTGCTCTCCGCCGTCAGTTCCTGGGGCACGTCGGTCTCCTCTGGTCCTCGCGCGGCGCGCTGTCGAAGGTGTGCCTGGAGCGTTCCGTCCGGCGCCGGATCCGGGAACCGAGGGGTGCCACACTGCGGAACGGGCGTCCCGGCGAACGACCCGCGGCCCGCGCCCGGACGTGCGGCAGGGCCGCCGGCACGGGGTGCGCCGGCGGCCCTGCTGCTGGGGTGCGGTCGGGCCGGCCTACTCCTGCACCCAGACGTAGCGGGCGTCGAAGGCCGTCGTCCCGGGCAGGCTGCCGGGGAAGCCACCCACCTCGTCGCCGACGTAGAAGGCCATGGCGTGCTGGATCTGCGGCATGAACGGCAGCCACTCCCCCAGCACCTGCTGGATCTCCTCCAGCAGCGGGCCACGGTCCTCCGGTGCGGTCACGCGGGCCTGGTCGAGCAGCGCGTCGAGCTCCGGGTTGCCGGCGTGCCCGATGTTGGAGGGCACGTCGCTGCGGAAGCTGACGCTGAGCACCTTGAACGCCTCGGCGTTGACGCCGATGAAGCGGTGCTGGGCCTGGTAGTTGCCCGAGAGCGCCTCGGTGATCATGGTCGGCTGGTCGCCCACCTCGATCTCCATGGTGATCCCGGCGTCGGCCAGCATCTGCTGCATGATCTGCGCCTGCTGCTGGAACTCCGGCGGCGAGGTCGTGGTCAGGGTGAAGGTCGGCTCGTTGCCGGTGTCGGCGGTGTACTCCTCCACCAGCGCCCGGGCGGCCTCCGGGTCGTGGGCCGGCCAGGCGGTGTCGACGTAGAACGGGTGGTCCTCGGGGAAGATGCCCCGCATCGGGGTCTGCAGCCCGTCGAACACCGCCTCGTTGAGGCCCTCCAGGTCGATCGCCTGGATGACGGCCTGCCGGAACCGGATGTCGTCGAACGGCGCCTGGCTCATGTTGAACAGCAGGTTGTAGTACGTCGACGCCGGCTGGCGCAGCACGGTCAGCCCGGCGTCCTCCGCCTGCGCGAAGTCCGTGGAGACCTGCGTCATCGCGATGTCGATGTCACCGGACTGCGCGGCGGCCAGGCGGGCCTGGCTGTCGGTGGCCGTGACGAAGCGCAGCGAGTCCAGGTACGGGACGCCGTCGATGCGGTAGTCCTCGTTGGCCACGAGCACGATGTCGCCGCCGGGCTGGAAGGACTGGACCTCGAACGGGCCGACGCCGACCGGGGCCGAGCCGTAGCCGGCACCGAGCGCGGCGTACGCGGTCGGCGACGGGACGTACGCCGCGGCGAACGCGGCACCCGTCGGGGCGAACGTCGTCGGGAAGGTCATGTTCGCCGCGGGCAGCGTGAAGGTGACCGTGGTGTCGTCGGCCGCGGAGTACGAGGCGATCGCCCGGATGTCACCGGCCGAGGAGGAGGTCGAGCCCTCCGCCTTGATCCGGTCCAGGTGGGCCACGACCGCGGCGGCGGTGAACGGCGTGCCGTCGTGGAAGGTGACGCCCGAGGGCAGCGTCATCGTCCAGTTCGTGCCGTCGTCCGTGGTCTCCAGCGACTCGGCCAGCTCGGGGACGACGTTGCCCTCGGCGTCGAAGCCCATGAGGCTGTCGTGGACGAAGCGGGTGACCTCCTGCCCGGCGCTGCCGAGCTGGGCCAGCGGGTCGAGCGTCTCGACCGGGGCGATCATCCCGACGACGAGCTCGCCGCCCTCGGTGGGCTCGGTGCGCTCGAGCAGCTGACCACCGGCCTCGTTGAGCGAGATGCCCTCGCCCTCGGCGCTGATCTCGCCGATCTCGGTGGCGGCCGCGTCGCTGCCGTCGCTGCCTCCGCACGCGCTCAGGACGGTCGCGGCCACGGCGGCGGCGCCGACCAGACGCCAGGTGCGTCTCATGCCGAACTCCTCTCCGACGACGGCTCGCGCCGCTCGTCCTCCGACGGCCCCGGAGGGCCGGCGGCCCGGGCTGGGCCGGGCTGCTGCCGAGCGATGTTCGAGGTCACACGGGGCGGGGGACACTGACGCGTGCCGGTCGCCGGAACGCCTGTGCTGCCCGGCCGGCACGGCAGGACCCGGCCGCCACGTGCACGGCAGGACCCGGCCGGGGGCAGCACGGCAGACCCGGCCGCCAAGTGCACGGCAGGACCCGGCCGCGGACAGCACGCGACACCGGCCGCCGGGTGCCCGGCGGCCGGTGTCGGGTAGCCGGCCGGCCCGCTCAGATCGGGTGGTGGCAGGCCACCTCGTGCTCGGGGCCGACGGCGGTCAGCGGCGGCATCTGCGCCGAGCAGATCTCGGTCGCGGCCGGGCAGCGGCCGGCGAACGGGCAGCCGACGGTGCCGGAGGTGGCCGGGCGGCCGACCTCGCCGCCGGCGCGGGGGGCGCGGCGCTCGGTCCGCGGCCCGGGCACCGACGACAGCAGCAGCGCCGTGTAGTGGTGCCGGGGTGCGGCGTAGAGGTCGGCGGACGGCGCGATCTCGACCAGCTTCCCCAGGTACATGACCGCCACCCGGTCGCTGATGTTGCTCACCACGGCCAGGTCGTGGGAGATGAACACCATCGACAGGTCGTACTCGGCCTTCATCCGCTCCAGCAGGTTGAGCACCTGCGCCTGCACCGAGACGTCGAGGGCCGAGACCGGCTCGTCGCAGACGAGCACCTCGGGTTCCTGCACGACCGCGCGGGCGATGGAGATGCGCTGGCACTGCCCGCCGGAGAGCTCGTGCGGGCGGCGGCGGGCCATCTGGTCGTCGACCCCGACCTCCGCGAGCACCTCAAGGGCCCGCCCCCGGGGATCGGCGGAGCCGACCAGCCGCAGCGGCTCGGCGACGATCTCCAGCGCCGTCCGGCGGGGGTTCAGGGAGGAGATCGGGTCCTGGAACACCAGCTGCAGGCGCCGGCGCACCGGCCGCAGCTGCGCCGTCGAGAGCCCGGTGAGCAGCTCGCCGTCCAGCCGGACCTCCCCGGCCGTGGGTGGCGGCAGCTGCACCAGGGAGCGGCCCATCGAGGACTTCCCGCAGCCGGACTCGCCGACCAGGCCCAGGGTCTCCCCCTTCCGCACCGACAGGCTGACGTCGTCCACGGCCCGGACCGGGGCCCGGCCGCGGGCGCGGTACTCCACGACGACGTTGTCGGCGGTGAGGATCCGGCGGTCGCGGGGCCGGACGCCGGCCAGGACCACCGGGGCCGGGATGGCGGTGCTCATGCGGACCCTCCGGGGACGGCGGCGGACACGGGGGAACCTGCGGCCACCGGGACCAGCAGGTCGTGCGGGCGCAGGCAGGCGACCGAGCGGCCCGGTGCCGACGGTGTGAGCGGCGGGAAGGACTCGGCGCAGTCGTCCCCGGCGCGGGGGCAGCGGTCGCGGAACGAGCAGCCCGGTGGCAGGTCGACCAGGCGCGGCGGCCGGCCGGAGATGGTCTTGAGCAGGGTGTGCGGCGGGTTCTCCAGGCGCGGGCGGGCCTGCTCGAGCAGCCGCGTGTACGGGTGCTCCGGGGCGTCGAAGACCGCCTCGGCCGGCCCGCTCTCCACGACCCGGCCGGCGTACATCACCGACACCTCGTCGCAGCGCTCGGCGATCAGTCCGAGGTCGTGGGAGACCAGCAGGATGGCCAGCCCGCGCTCCTCGCACAGCCGGTCGAACAGGTCGAGGATCTGCGCCTGCACCGTCACGTCCAGCGCGGTGGTCGGCTCGTCGGCGATGAGCAGTTGCGGGTCGCAGGACAGGGCGATGGCGATCATCACCCGCTGCCGCTGCCCACCGGAGAGCTCGTGCGGATAGGCACGCAGCCGGGCCTCCGGGTGGGGGATGCCGACCTGGCGCAGCAGCTCGACGGCCGTGTCCCGCGCCTGCCGCCGGGACAGCCCTTTGTGCAGCCGCAGCGGCATCGCGATCTGATGGCCGATCCGCATGACCGGGTTGAGCGCGGTCATCGGGTCCTGGAAGACCATCGCGATCTGCCGGCCGCGGATGTCGCGGCCCATCTCCTCCTCGCTCAGGCCGAACAGGTCCCGGCCGGCGAACCGCACCGCGCCGTCCCGCCGGACCAGGCTGCGCCGCGGGAGCAGGCCCAGCACCGACCGGGAGGTCACCGACTTCCCCGACCCGCTCTCCCCCACCAGGCCGTGCACGGTGCCGGCCTCGATGCGCAGCGAGACGCCGTTGACCACCTCCGCAACGCCGGCCGGGGTGGCGAAGTGCACGCGCAGGTCCTCGATCTCGAGCAGCGCCCCGCCGCTCGCCGTCGTGCCGTTCACAGGACCGACTCCCGGATGTCGAAGCGCTTGCCGAGGTGCTCGGCGAGGAAGTTCAGTGCGAGGAGGGTGATGAACATGGCGAAGGCCGGCAGCAGCACGATGTGCGGGTCGGTGGCCAGCTCGGAGCGGCCGGTGCCCATCATCGAGCCCCAGCTGGACTCCGGCGGGGGGACGCCGAGGCCGAGGAAGCTCAGGGACCCCTCGGCGACGATCGCCACGGCGACCAGCACGGTGGCGTAGGCCAGGACCGGCACCACCACGTTGGGCAGGATCTCCCGGCGCAGGATCCGCCAGCTGCCGGCGCCCATGCCGCGGGCCGCGGTGACGAACTCGCGATTGGTGAAGGCCATCGTCGCGGAGCGGGTGACCCGGGCCACCGCCGGCGAGGCGACGATGCCGATCCCGATGATGATCGTGTCCAGCCCGGGGCCGAGGAAGACGCCCAGGGCGATCAGCGCGACGAGGGCCGGGAAGGCCAGCATCACGTCGACGACGCCGCTGACGACCCGGTTGACCCGCCCGCCGAAGAAGCCGGCGCAGATGCCCAGCGCCGCGCCGATGAGCACCGCGACGGCGATCGAGCCGATGCCCACGGTCAGGCTGACCCGGGCGCCGGTGATCAGCCGGGCCAGGATGTCGCGGCCGATCTCGTCGGTGCCCAGCAGGTGCGCCCCCGACGTGCCGGGCGGTTCGGCGATCGCGCCGTAGTCGCTGCGGGTCGGGTCGGGCAGCGGCAGCAGTGGCTGCAGCACGATCGCGGCCAGCAGCAGCACCAGCCAGCCCAGCGACAGGGAGACCACGAGGCGGCGGGGGCGACGTCGGCGCCGGCGGGCTCCGGTCGCCTCCGGCGGCGGGACGGGGGCGACCACCGCGGTGGTCGCCGGCTCGACGTTGCCGGTGACGGTCATGCGCGCACCCTCGGGTCCAGAAGGGAGTGGAAGAGGTCGACGAGGAAGTTCGCGACGACGTACGCGGCGGCGACGACGAGGATGATCCCCTGCACCAGCACGTAGTCGCGGTTGTTGATGGCGCTGAACAGCAGGGTCCCGAGGCCCGGGATGCCGGAGATCAGCTCGATGATCAGCGCGCCGCCCACCAGCGTCCCGATGTTGATGCCGACGACCGTGATCAGCGTCGGCAGCGAGGGCTTGAGCGCGTACCGGTAGAGGATCGTGCGGTTGCGCAGCCCCTCGGCCCGCGCCATGAGGATGAAGTCCTCCTGCAGCGTGCGGATCATCTCGTTGCGCAGCACCCGCAGGTAGAGCGGGATGAGCCCGGCGGCCAGTGCCAGCGTGGGGATGGTCAGCGACATGAGGTTGTCGGCGAGCCCCTCGGAGATCGGCACGTAGCCCAGGGCCGGCAGGAGGCTCAGCTGCACGGCCAGTACCAGGATCAGCACCAGGGCGACCATGAAGTTCGGGATCGACTGGAGGCCGAAGGTGAAGAAGGCGGTCACCCGGTCGAACACGCCGTCCCGACGGCGCGCCGCCATCACCGCGACCGGCACGGCCACGGCCAGCGACACGATCTCGGCCAGGACCAGCAGCTCGACGGTCACCGGCAGCCGGTCGCCGATCGCCTCCACCACGGTCTGGCTGGTGCGGTAGGACTGCCCGAGGTCGCCCTGCACGGCGTCGCCCAGCCACAGCACGAAGCGCCACAGCAGCGGCTGGTCCAGCCCCAGCTCGCGGCGGATCTCCTCCACCGCGCCCGGCGTGGGGTTGTCGCTGGAGGCGACGATCACCTCGGCGGTGTCGCCCGGCAGCAGGTCCAGCAGGACGAAGACGAGGAAGCTCACCCCCAGCAGGACCGCTGCGAGGTGCCCCACGCGCGCCCCGACGATTCTCAGGTTGGTCACGTCCACCCTCCGTCTCCGGCCGGCGCGGCGGCCGGCGGACCGGACGCTAGGGGCGGGTCCGGGGAGTGGCGACGGTCACGTTCCGGGGACCGGCACGGGCGGTTCAGGCGGCGACCGGGCCCTCGTCACGCGGGTCGTCGAGGCGGGCCAGCCGCAGCCGCCCGCGCAGCCGGGCCAGGACGGCGAAGGCGACGACGAGCAGGACGCCGGCGGCCACCACGGTCGGGCGGGGTCCGGCCACGTCCGCGACCCAGCCCTGCAGCAGGGCGCCGAGCGGCGTCGCGCCGGTGAACACCATGATCCGCAGCGCGAGCACCCGGCCCCGGACGGCGTCGGCGACGATCATCTGGACCGAGGTGTTGACCGCGGAGATGATCGCGAGGAACGCGCCACCGACCACGACCAGCGCGGCGAGCGCGACCGGGAAGGTCGGCGCCAGGCCGAAGCCGGTCACCGCGACGCCGTAGGCGAGCAGCCCCCAGCGGACGGTGCCCGCGGACGTGCGGGAGCGGCCACCGGACACCAGCGGCGCGGCCAGCACCGCGCCCACCCCGAAGGCGACGTTGAGCAGGCCGAGGCCGACCGGGCCGACGTGCAACTCGTCCTCGGCGAAGACGACGGTGAACTGGAAGACCGGGTTGCCGAGCAGGGCGACGACGACCACGACGACGAAGCCGACGAGGATGCCCGGCTGCCCCCGGGTGTAGCGGACCGCCGCCCCGAAGGACCGGAGCACCTTCTCCCGCGGCGGCCGCGGGCCGCGGGGCCGAATCGGCCGCACCAGCGCCAGGGCACCGAGGACGAACAGGAACGACAGCCCGTTGAGCAGGAAGGCCCAGGCGGGACCGAAGGCGGCCAGCAGCACGCCGGCGATCCCGGGTCCCAGGGAGCGGGCGGCGTTGAACTGCAGCGAGTTGAGGGTGATCGCCGAGACGAGGTCCTCGCGGGGCACCAGGTCGTTCACGAACGACTGCCAGCTGGGCATGTTGACGCCGGCCAGCGAGCCCGCCACCGCGACCAGCGCGAGCACGAGCACCGGGTCGCGCAGGCCGCCGGCCCACGCCCCCCACAGCAGCAGCGCGGCCAGCGCCATGCAGCTCTGGGTGACCAGCAGGACGCGCCGCCGGTCGTGGCGGTCGGCCAACGCCCCGCCGAGCGGGCCCAGCAGCAGGCTTGGCGCGAACTGGGCGGCCGTGGCCAGGCCGACCCAGAAGGCGCTCCCGGTCAGCTGGTACAGCACGTACGGGACGGTGAGGTTGGACAGCCAGCTGCCGGTGTTGGACACCAGCGCGCCGCACCAGAAGATCGCGTAGTCGCGGTGGCGGAACGCCCGCAGCGCGTGCCGCAGCCCGCGCGGGGCGGGTGCGGGTGCCGCCGGGGGCTCGGTGCGCGCCAGGGTCAGCGCGGCGTCGTCCCGGCTCTGCGGGGCGGCCGCGGGGTCGGCCGGGTCGGCGGTGCGACGGCCGGCGGGGCCGTCGTCCACCCGCGTCACGACCTCCCCGCCGGCGACGGGACCAGCGCGGCGCCGGCCGGGCGGGCCACCGGGTCGGGTGCCTGCCCGGTGGCCGGTCCCGGCGTCCGCAGCTGGACGGCGGCGACCACCAGGCCCAGCGCGAGGATCCCGGTGAGCACGCCGAGCGCCGCGACGTAACCGCTGGTGAGGGCGGCGACCTGGGTCGCGCCGAGGGCGCCGCCCCGGCCTGCGAAGAAGAGGTCGGCCGTGGCCGCCGGGACGCCGCCGACCACGACGGTCAGCGCGACGGCGGTCGACAGCGTCATACCTCCCGACTGTGCCATCACCCGGATCGCGTTCACCCCACCGGCCCGTTCCGGCGGGGCGCTGCGCAGGAGCATGCTCGAGTTCAGCGGGTGCAGCACGCCGTTGCCCAGGCCGATCACGCCCATGCACACGAGCACCGGCACGGTGCGGCCGCCGGCGCCGACCGCCCACACCAGCCCGCCCATCCCGGCGACGCAGACCGCCGCGGACCCGACGACCAGCCGGCGCTCCTCCACCCACCGGGTCAGCCCGTCGGCCACCAGCGCGCCCACGGTGAGGCCCACCGCCAGCGGGGTCACCGCGAGCGCCGCCGCGAGGGGTGAGGCGCCGCGCACGCCCTGGAAGTAGAGGCCGACCACGGCGACGACGCTCATCCGCGGCATCGCGAGCAGGAACCCGGCGGCCAGGGAGAGCGAGAACGACCGGACGCGGAACAGCGCCAGGTCGATCGCCGGCCGGGCGGCGCGGCGCTCGACGAGCAGGAAGACCGGGAACAGGACGGCGAAGACGGCGATGCCGCCGACGACGACCGGGTCCCCCCACCCCTCCCGGCTGGCGCTCGACAGCCCCAGCAGCAGCGCGGCCAGCCCGACGAGGACGACGGTGTTGCCGCCGACGTCGACGCGGCCCGCCCGGCGCGGTCCGGGCGGGACGGTGCGAAGCAGCCGCCAGCCGCCGGCCAGCGCGAGCAGCCCGATCGGCACGGTGGCCCAGAACAGCCAGCGCCAGCCGAACCACGTCGTCACCAGCCCGCCGAGGGCGGGGCCGGCGACCTGGGCGACGGAGAAGCCGGCCAGGTAGACGCCCATCGCCCGGTTGAGCAGCTGCCGCGGGAAGACCGCGGCGAGGATCGTCACCGCGTTGCACAGCAGGGCGGCGGCGGCGACGCCCTGCACCGCCCGGAGCGCGAGGAACACCTCGGCGGTCGGGGCCGACCCGAGCCCGAGGCTGGCCGCGGTGTAGAGCGCGAGCCCGGCGAGGAACATCCGCCGCCGGTCGACCGAGTCGGCCACCTGGCCCATGACGATCAGCAGCGAGGTGTTGACCAGCATGTAGCCGAGCAGGATCCAGGTGGCCTGCACCGAGCCGGCGTCGAGGTCGTCGACCACCGCCGGCAGGGCGATGGTGAGCATGGTGCCGGACAGCGACATGAGGATCGTCGCGACGAAGACGACAGCGAGGACGCCCCACGCCGGGCGCGGGACACCGGCCGTCTCCCGCCCGTGCCCTCCCCGCCCGCGCCGCACCCGTGGCCTCCCGCCTGCCGTGGTCTCTCCGGATCCGCCCCCGCGCCGCGGCCGGTCCCGGTCGCGGGGCGGGAGCCGGGTCACCAGCCGAAGGGGTCCGGTTCGTAGCCGAACAGCTTGAGCCCGTAGGCCTGGTACATCGGGTCGGCGACGTTGCAGACGTGCACCAGGCCGGCGTGGCAGTCCCGCCAGAACCGCTGCATCGGCTGGCTGAGCCGCAGCGACCCGCCGCCGGAGTGGGCGAAGAGCCGGTCGACGGCGTCGATGGACCGGCGCACGGCCCGCACCCCGTTGCGACGGAGCTCCAGCCGGAACTCGTCGCTCAGGTGCTCGCCGCGCTCGACGACGTCCATGGCGCGCTTCCAGTCGTCGAGAAAGTGCACCCGGCTGGCCGCGATGTCCGCGGCCGCCTCGCCCAGCGTGGACAGGTGCGCCGGGTCGTTGGTCGTCGTCCCGCCCTTCACCGTGATCCGGGTGCGCGAGTAGGCGACGAACGCGGCCAGCGCACCCTCGGCCATCCCGAGGGTGCCGGCGTTGATCGCGGCCGGGAAGATCGAACCGAACGGGATGGCGTAGAGCGGCTGCTCCCGCCCGACCTCGCGGGCCTGGACGCCGTGGTCGAACCGCTCCAGCGCGCCGACCCGGTACTCGGGGACGAACACGTCGTCGACGGAGACGTCCTTGGAGCCGGTGCCGCGCAGGCCCACGACCTCCCACGAGTCGTGGTGGATCGTGTAGTCCCCGCGCGGCAGGACGAAGTGCCGCGGCGTGGGGTTGGCGATGTTCCCGGCCCCGTCGGTCACCAGCCCGCCGAGGATGATCCAGTCGCAGTTGTCGGTGCCCGAGGAGAACGGCCACCGGCCGCTGAACAGGTAGCCGCCCTCGACCGGCGTGGCCCGCCCGAGCGGCGCGTACGGGGAGGCGATCCAGGTGTCCGGGTCCTCGCCCCACAGCTCGTCCTGCAGCTTGACCGGGAACTGGCCGAGCTGCCAGGGGTGGACGCCGACGACGCCGGCGACCCAGCCTGCGGCCGGGTTGCGGGCACCGACGGCGAGCACGGTCTCGAAGAACTCGGCGGGGGTGGCCTCGAAGCCGCCGTAGTCCTTGGGCTGGAGCATCCGGATCACCCCGGCCTCGCGGAGCTTCTGCGCCGTCTCCTGCGGGAGGCGCCCCTCCTGCTCCGCCTCCGCGGCGTGCGACTCGAGGTAGTCGGCGATCTCCTCGACACGCTCCAGGACCTCATGCATCGTTCGTCCTCCGATCCGGGTGGGTGACGGTCAAGGCGACCGACGCGGCCGATCGTGTCCCCGGTTCCGGACGGGGCGGTAGGAAGCGGTGCCGCCTGCCGGAACGGCCGGTCCAGAGCGGTCACGCGACCCGGACGGCGAGGCCCTCGAGCCCGGGCACGGCCGGGAAGGCGGCCATCACCTCGGGGTCGTGACCGGGCACCACCAGGTGCGGCGAGTCGGCCAGCTCGCTGATCCGGTCGAACGCCGCGTACATGCCCGGGAGGCTGTTGACGATGGAGAACGGCCGGTCGGACCGGATGTTCTCGTAGAAGTGGGCGGCGTCGGAGGCGAGCACCACCCAGCCCTCCGCCGTCCGCACCCGGGTCACCTGGGTGCCCGGCGTGTGCCCGCCGACCAGGTGCACCGAGACCCCGGGCACCAGCTCGACGTCGCCGTCGACGATCCGCGCGCCGCCGTCCCACGCACGGCGCAGCACGTGCACCACGTCGTCGGGCTCCAGGGTGCGGCGGAAGTCGCCCCGGCCGGCCCACCGGCCGGCCACGAACTGCGTCTCCCGCTCCTGGACGACGACCGTCGCGTCCGGGAAGTCGGCGACCTGCCCGATGTGGTCCCAGTGCAGGTGGCTCACCACCAGGGTGCCGACGTCGGCCGGGGCGACGCCGAGCCGGCGCAGGGTGTCGACCGGGGAGGCGAGGTAGCGGCGGTTGCGCCGCTGCGCGGTGGCCGCGGTGTAGCCGGCGTCGACGAGGACCACGTGCTCGGCCGAGCGGGCCAGCCAGACGAAGTAGTCGGTGGGGTGGCTCTCCAGCGGGCGCGGCTCGGGGCCGTAGAAGTGCGAGCCGCGCACCGCGCCCGGGTCCTCGGCGAACTTGATCGCGTAGACCTCGTACACCGCGGCGCTCACCGGGCCGACGCTCCCGGGACGGCGTCGGCCGCCCCGGGAGCCCCCGCCGGCCGGTAGGAGACCAGGCGCACGGCTCAGGCGTTGCGAACGAAGTCGGCCACGAGCCGGTTGAACTCGGCGGCGTGCTCGATCTGCGCCCAGTGCCCGCACCGGTTGAGCAGCACCAGCCGCGAGTTCCGGATCATCGAGACCAGCCGCAGCGAGTGCTCGAAGTGCACCACCCGGTCGTCGCGGCCGTGGATCAGCAGAGCCGGGGTCCGGATGGAGGTGATCTGCTCGGGGGTGGCCACGGTGCGCACCGGGCCGCCGCCGGCCATGCCGGTGATCCAGTTGGCCAGGTGGTCGGGGCGCGCCGCGGCGGCGTCCGCCCGGATCCTGGCCAGCTCGTCGGTGGCGAACTCCGGCGCGAAGGTCATGATCTCGACCAGCCGCTTCATCGTCTCCGGCGTCGGGTTCCGGTACCCCTCGGCGAGGACCTTGAGCCCCTCGCTGGGCCCGTCGCCGGGGCTGAACAGGGGCGGCACGGAGAAGAAGCTGCCCGGCCCCATGGTGATCAGGTGGCTGATCCGGTCCGGGTGGCGGGCGGCGAAGGTCACCGCCGTCATGCCGCCCATCGAGTTGCCGACCAGCGCCGCCTTCTCGATCTCCAGGGCGTCCATGAACTCGAGCACCGCGTTGGGGTGGTCGTAGACGTCGGGGGTCGCGGCGTCGGACCGGCCCCAACCGGGGGCGTCGACAGCGAGCACGCGGAAGCGCTCCGACAGCGGGCCGATGTTGGGCCGGAAGTTGCTCCAGCCGGTGGCCCCGGCCCCGCTGCCGTGCAGCAGGATCAGCGGCGTGCCCTCGCCGGCCTCGTTGTAGTGGATCTTCCAGCTGCGCGTCCGGACGTAGCGGCTGGTGCCCTCGTCGGTCGGCTCCGGGCTCGTCTGCGGCGTGGCCATGTCGGCGGCTCCCTGGGTGTCGGTGGCGTGCAGCTCGATCCAACGAGCGACCGGCGGGCGGGGGAAGCGCGCCGTGCCACCCGGCGGGACGCCGCCCTCAGCGCCGGGCGGCGAGCTCGGAGCCGACGATCCAGCCCATCCCGAGCGCCGCCAGCAGGCCGTTGCCGGAGGAGTAGCCGGCCGAGTCGGGGCCGGCCAGGCCGACCGCCGTCCCCCCGCCGGCGCGCAGGCCGGGCACGGTGGACCCGTCGGTGCACAGCACCCGGCCGCGGGGGTCGATGCGGGCCCCGCCCTGGGTGGTGAGCACACCGTGGGTCACCCAGGCCGCGTGGAGGACCGTGCCCTCCAGTGGCCGGCCGGGCCGCGGCTCCGCGAGGGAGCCGGCGAGGACGTCGGCGGGCAGGCCGAGCGCGGCGGCGACGGCGGTCGGGCTCTCGAAGCGGCCGAAGGCACCGGCCCGCACCGACTCGCGCATCAGCTCGGACTCCGCGGCGGCGTCCATCGCCCGCTGGTCCCACAGCAGCACGGCCCGCTCCCCCGGCACGCCCCGCAGCACGCCGGCCAGGCCGGAGTAGCCGTACGCGGTCTCGTCGACGAACCGCCGTCCGCCGGCGTCGACGAGGACCGCCCCGAGGAAGGGCAGCGCCGGGTTGAGCCGGGTGCCGTGCCCGGCGACCACCAGCCCGTGCCGGAGGCAGGCGGACATGTTGCCGAACGCGGCGCCGAGCTCCCGCAGCCACGGGACGGCGTCGCCCGTGCTGGCGCTGGTGCCCCCGAAGAACGGCTCGCCCAGCGCGGCGCAGTGCTCGCGCATGAGCTCGGGGTTGGCGCCGAACCCGTCGCAGGCGAGGACGACGGTGCCGGCGCGCACCTCCTGGCGGGCGCCGTTCTGCTCGACGACGACGCCGGTGACGCCCGCGCCGCCGGTGAGCAGGCCGACCGCGGGCGCGCCGTCCACGACCGCGACGCCCGGCAGCCCGGCCAGCGCAGCGCGCAGGTGCGCCATCAGCCGGCCGCCGCCGCGCCGGCCGACGTCGGTGTGCAGCCGCGGCACCGACATCCCCGCCCGCGGCATGTCGGTGCCCAGCTCGACCGGGTAGCCGAGGGCGTCGGCGATCCACTCCACGTACTCCGGCGCCGCCCGGCACAGCGCGAGGACCAGCTCCCGCGCCTCCTCGTCGCCGCTGGCGGCCAGG
Source organism: Geodermatophilus sp. CPCC 205761 (assembly GCF_051383655.1). Lineage (NCBI taxonomy): Bacteria > Bacillati > Actinomycetota > Actinomycetes > Geodermatophilales > Geodermatophilaceae > Geodermatophilus > Geodermatophilus sp. CPCC 205761. The sequence goes on along the minus strand of NZ_JALPKQ010000020.1, from coordinate 43,864 downwards.
ATCTCCCCGGCGTGCTGCTCCGGGGAGTCCTCGATCCCCAGCTCGCGCTGGAAGCGGGTGCCGCCGGCGGCCAGGCTGCCGCTGGAGATCGCCGAGTTGCTGCCGTCGCGCAGGTCCTTGTCGAACACCGCGACGGTCAGGCCGGGGTGCCGGCCGGCGCGCAGCGCGGTCATCGTGCCGAAGCCGCCGGCCCCGACGACCGCGACGTCGACCTCCACGGTCTCGGTCATGGTCGGACCGGGACGACGGGGGCGGCGGTGCGGCCGGTGCCGTAGAAGTCGCGGGCCGCGTCGACCAGCGCGCGGGGCGGCTGGGCGTGGTGGAAGCCGCGGCGGGAGGGCCGCAGCCCGGTGCGGCGGTACTGCGCGGCGCGCAGCTCGGCCACCTGCAGGCAGGTGCCGATCGAGTCGAGGACCGGCACCTCGTCGACCCGGGCGACGCCCTGGTCGGCGAGGAACACGTTGAGCGGCCCCTCCCCCGGCACGATCACCGTGGCTCCCTGGTCGACCACCTCCCGGGCGGCGGCGGTGAACGCCTCGACCAGCGGCTCCGGGTCGGCGTAGGCCGCCATCACGTCGGTGAACCGGGCGTCCACCTGGGCGATCGGGCCGACGACCTGGTCGAGCCGGTAGGTCCGCAGGTTGCGGCGCAGCTGCGGCTCGAGCGCCCCGATGAAGTTCACGATGCCCACGCAGTCGCCGAGCGTCGCGGCGACCAGCACCGAGGTGTGCCCGAACGCGACGACCGGGATGTCGACGAGCGTGCGCACCTCCTCGTAGCCGGTGTCGGGCACGGTGGCGATGAGGAAGGCGTCGTAGCCCTCGTCCTGTGCCTGCAGCGCCGCGCCGACGAACTGCTCCCGGTGCAGCCCGGAGAGGTAGGCGTAGCCGATGTGCGTGCCCGGGTAGTCCGAGGGATAGGTGCCCGGCCGCATCCCGTGCAGGTCCACCGTGGTGCCCGGGCCCGCGACGGCGTCCAGGTGGCGCTGCAGGGCGTCCCGGTAGTGCGGGACGTCGTCGAGCACGGTGAAGCTCTGGTGCCAGATCCGCATCTCAGGCCTCCCCGACGGCGGCCAGCAGCTCGGCGTCCCTGCGGTGAGACGCGGCCTGCTGCCCGGCGATCCGGCCGAACACCGCGCCGCGCAGCACCGACGTCGAGCCGGTGTAGTTGGAGTAGTAGAGGCCGGTGAGCTCCCCAGCGGCGTACAGCCCCGGGATGGGGTCGCCGTCGCGGTCGACCACCTCCGAGCGCGGGGTCACCTTCAGGCCGCCGAAGGTGAAGACGTTCGCGGCCATGATCGGCAGCGCTGTGAACGGCGCCTGCGCGATCGGGGTGGCCCAGTTCGACTTGGCCGGCGTCAGCCCCCACGTGGCCAGCCCGTCGGGCACCGCCGGGTCGAAGGCGCCGTCGGGGCAGGCGGCGTTGTAGGCGTCGACCGTGGCCTGCAGCCGGTCGGCCGGGACGTCGAGCCTCGCGGCGAGCTCGGCGATCGACGCCGCGGTGATCGCCGGCTGGTCGGTGCGGATCGCCGAGCGGAGGTTGGGCACCGCCGTCCCCCGCGCGTCGAGGACGACGTACGCGAGGCCGTCCGGCTGCGCCTGGATGACCCGGGTGACCCGCTCGTACCAGGCGTCGACCGGGCCGCGGGCCTCGTCGACGAACCGCTCCCCGTCGGCGTTGACGAGGATGCCGTAGGGGAAGCAGAAGACCGCCGCCTCGGGCTCGCCGGAGCGCGGATCGACCGGTTCGGCGTGGAAGAGCGCGAAGTTGCCGGCGGTGGCCGCGCCGGCGGCCAGCGCCATCTCGATGCCCTCGCCCTTGTTCCAGTTGCCGCCGCGGGCGACCGGCCGGGTGGTCAGCGCCCGCTCGCCGGTGTAGCGGGCCATCATCTCGGCGTTGCCCTGGAACCCGCCGCAGGCCAGGACGACGGCGCCACGGTGGCGCACCGGGCCGTCGGGCGTCGTCGTCTCGACGCCGGTGACCACGCCGTCCTCCACGACGAGCGCGCGGGCGGTGGTGCGGAAGCGGAACTCGACGCCGGACTCCCGGGCCGCCGCGCCGAGCGTCTCCACGATCGCCAGCCCGCCGCCCACCGGCGCCCACCGGGTGGTCGAGGTGGTGAGGAACGGGGTGGGCAGCTGCTCGAAGCGCAGCCCGTGCGTGGTCATCCAGCGCAGCGTGGGCCCGGCCTGCTCGGCGAAGGTCTCCACGTAGTCGGGGTCGACGACGTGCGAGCCGCGGGTGAGCCCGGAGCGGCGGGCCGCGTCGCGGGTCGTCTCGATCACGAGGCCCGGGTCCGGGTGGCCCATGACGTCCCCGAGCAGCGTCTCCTCGAGCCCGTCGGCGGCCTCGTCGAGCGAGCGCATCCGCAGGAAGGCCTCGGTGTAGCGGGTGTTGCCGCCGCTGTCGGCCTCCGGCGCCCGCTCGAGGACGACGACCCGCGCCCCCTCCTGCGCGGCGGCGACGGCCGCGGTCAGCCCGGCGACCCCGGCCCCGACCACCACCACGTCGTACGTCTGTGCCATCACAGGGCACCCACCACGTCGGCGGCCGACCGGACCGCGGCGAACAGGGGCAGGGTCGTGGTGACCGCGAACTCGTGCGCGGCCGGTGAGAACGAGGCGCACATGTCCTCGACGACGACCACCTGGAACCCGGCGTCGCCGGCGTGCCGGGCCGCGGACTCCACGACCAGGTTGGTGGCGACCCCGCCGAGGACCAGCGTGCGGATGCCCTCCGCGTGCAGGACGTGCATCAGCGGGGTGCCGACGAAGGGGTCCACGCAGCCCTTGTCCACCACCGGCTCGCCGTCGATCGGCGCGAGGTCGGCGACGATCGCGGCCTCCGGGGAGCCGGCCAGCATGGCCCGGCCCTGCGGATAGGCGTCGAAGCGCGGCAGCCGGTTGGTGCGCAGCGCGTAGGTGGGGTCGAACGCCAGGCGCACGTGCGCGACGAACAGGCCGGCCGCGCGGGCGGCGGCGAGCACCTCGGCGGCGGTCTGGACGACCTTGCGCTCGGCGACCTGGTCGGCCAGCACCGGCATGCGGCCGTGCGGGCCGTGCTCGCACAGCGCCACCTGGTAGTCCAGGAGCAGCAGCGCGGTGTCGGGTCGGGTCATCAGGAGGGTCCTGTCCTCTCGGGGGGTGGGGTTCGGCGGGCCGGTCACCACGCGGACCAGCCGCCGTCGACGTAGACGACCTGGCCGGTGACGTAGGCCGAGGCGGGTGAGGCGAGCAGCAGCAGCGGGCCGTCGAGGTCGCGCTCGGGGTCGCCGAGCCGGCCGAGCATGGTGCGGGCGGCGAACCACTCCAGCCGCTCGGGGTCGGCGGCCAGCGGAGCGGTCATCGCGGTGGGGTAGAAGACCGCCGGCGCCAGGCAGTTGACGGTGACCCCCGAGGGGCCCAGCTCCGCGGCCAGCGCCCGGGTCACGTTCACGACGCCGGCCTTCGAGGCGTAGTAGGCCGACTCGGGCACCGGCCCGACCCGCTCGGCGTAGACGGTGGTGAGGTTGACGATCCGTCCGGCGCCCAGCGCCGCCATCCGCCGTCCGGCGGCCCGGCCGAGCAGCCAGGTGCCGGTGAGGTTGACCCGGACCACCCGCTCGAACTCCTCGAGCGTCGTCTCGTCGTAGCCCTTGCGCAGCATCACGCCGGCGGCGTTGACCAGGACGTCGAGCCGGCCGTGCCGGGCGAGGACGTCGTCGAAGAGCGCCTCCACCGAGGCCTCGTCGGTGACGTCGCACTCGGCGGTCCCGGTGCCCGGGGCGCGCTCGGCGGTGGTGGCGAGGTCGTCCTTGCGTGCGGCGACGTCGGCGGCGACCACCCGCGCGCCGCGGCCGGCCAGCGCGAGCACGGCCCGCTCGCCGAGACCCCCGGCGGCGGCGCCGACGACCACCGCCACCTGCCCGGTGAGGTCGAACGGGTCGGCGCTCACCGGGCGCCCACCGTGGCGGCGCGGGCCAGGGCGGCGGCGGTGCGGCCGGCGATCCGCCCGAAGACGCCGCTCTTCCCGATCGACGTGCCGGTCATGTAGCCGCCTCCGTGGAAGCCGCCGACCACCTCGCCCGCGGCCAGCAGGCCGGGGATCGGGTCGCCGAACACGTCGCGGACGGCGCACGTCGGGTCGACGGTGAGCCCGCAGTACGTGGCCAGCACGACGGTCGTGCTCGGCTGGGCGTAGAACGGCGGCGTCCGCAGCGGGACCCGCTCCCCCACGCCGCCGGAGAGGTGCACCCGGCCCTGCTCGTCGGGGGTCCCGGCGTCGATCGCCGCGTCGTACCGCTCGACGGTGGCCACCAGCTCCGCGGCGGGCAGGCCCAGCGCGTCGGCCAGCTCGGGCAGGCCGTCGGCGACGGTCAGCAGGCCGCTGCGCTCGCGGGCGGCGAAGTCGTAGATCGGCGTCTCGTCGTCGCTGCGGGCCATCACCCCGGCGTCGAAGACCTGGTAGGTGACGCCGCCGGGCTGGGCCAGGCTCGCGTCGCCCAGCTCCTTGTACGGCCGGGACTCGTCGACGAACCGCCGTCCCTCCCGGTTGACCGCGATCGCGCCCTTGTAGACGGCGAGGATGCCGGTGCCGCGCTCCCCCGGGACGTCCTCGGGGTAGATGCCGTAGGTGCCCTTGACGTAGGGCGTGTCGACGACGCCGGCGCCGAGCTTCATCCCCATGAGCAGGCCGTCGCCCTGGCTGCCCGCTCCACCCTCGCGGCGGGCCAGCCGCATCTGCGGGGCGAACCGGGCCAGCAGCTCCGGGTTCTGCGAGAAGCCGCCGGTCGCGAGGACGACGGCCGCCGCGCGCACCTCGACGACGCCGTCGCCGGTCTCCGCCTCGACCCCGGTGACCCGGCCGTCCTCGGTGAGCAGCCGGCGCACCCGCACTCCGGTGACCACGGGGGCGCCGAGCTCGGCGGCGCGGGCGGTGAGCACGTCGAGCAGCCGGCGGGTGTCGGTGGGGTGCGAGCGCGGCACGCTCTGCCCGGCGGCGGCGTGCACCGTGCCGTAGCGGATCCCCAGGCCCCGGAACCAGCGGTAGGTCTCCTCCTGGTGCGCGCAGTAGGCGTCGACGAGGGCAGGGTCGTTGACGTGGTGCCCGGTGGTCAGGAGGTCGGCGCGCAGCAGGTCGGCGGAGTCCGCGATGCCCTGGGCGGCCTGCTCGTCGGTGCCGGCGAAGGCCGACAGCCCGGCGGACAGGACGGTGCTGCCGCCGGTCTCCTCCCGGCGCTCCAGCAGCACCGCGCGGGCGCCCTGCTCGGCGGCCGACAGCAGCGCGGCGCACCCGGCCAGGCCGCCGCCGACCACGACGACGTCGTAGCCGGGTCCCGGAGCTGCGCTCACCGGGACGCCCACGGCCGGTCGTAGTGCCGCTCCGCGGCCTGGTAGGCGGGCAGGTGGAACAGCTCCTGGCGCACGTGCCAGGCGGCGATCCGGTCGCTGTAGGAGCGGGTCTCGCCCTCGGCGGCCAGGTGGGCGAGCGCGTCGGCGGCGGCCCGGAGCGCGGCGCGCATGACGAAGTTGGCGTACAGCACGAAGGAGAAACCGAGGTCGCCGTACGCCTCCACGCTCAGCTCGGGGGTCTTGCCGCCCTCGACGACGTTGACCACCAGCGGCACCCCGGCCAGCTCGCGGCCGACCCGCGCCAGCTCCTCGACGGTGCGGGGAGCCTCGACGAACAGCACGTCGGCGCCGGCCTCGACGTAGGCCGCGCCGCGGCGGATCGCCTCGTCGATGCCCTCGGCGCTGCGGGCGTCGGTGCGGGCGACGAGCACCAGGGCGTCGTCCTCCCGGGCGTCGCGGGCGGCCTGCAGCTTGGCCTGCATGTGCTCGGCGGGGATGAGCCGGTGGCTGTCGAAGTGCCCGCAGCGCTTGGGCATCTCCTGGTCCTCGAGCTGGATCGCCGCGGCCCCGGCGCGCTCCAGCAGCCGGACCGCCCGCATCGCCGACAGCGGCCCGCCGTACCCCGTGTCGGCGTCCACGACGAGCGGCAGGTCGGCGGCGAGGCCGAGGCGGCCGACGTGCTCGACCACCTCGGGCAGGGTCACCAGGCCGACGTCGGGCAGGCCGTGGACGGCGTTGGCCAGGCCCGCACCGGTGGCGTAGGCGGCGCCGAAGCCGGCCTGCTGGACCAGGCGCAGCCCGGCGGCGTCGGTCACCCCGGGCACGACCAGCGGCCGGCCGGTGGCGCGCGCGTCGGCCAGCGCGGCGCGAAGCGCGGTGCGCCGGTCGTGCGCGCTGCGGGCCGGGCCGATGCCGACGAGGTCGGACGGCAGGGGCACGCCGTCGGGCGAGGGGGGCACGGATCGTCTCCTGGGGGTCGGGGCGGCTGAGCTGGCCCGACCCTGACCGGCGGTGCAGTCCCGGACAACGACCGCGTTCCGCCGTCCGGGACGGCGCGCTCGCCGGGGTCCCGCGCCGGGGAGACTGTTGACCTGGGCAACGACCCGACGACGACAGGAGCTCCATGGCGCACCCGCGGACCCGCCGCAGCCTGTACCTGGTCCTCGGCGCGCTGACCGCCTTCGGGCCGCTGTCCACCGACCTCTACCTGCCGGGCCTGCCGGACATGGCGCGGGTGCTGGGCACCTCCCCCTCGCTGGCGCAGGCGACGATGGCGACCTGCCTGGTGGGCCTGGCCCTCGGGCAGCTGGTCGCCGGACCGCTCAGCGACCGGCTGGGCCGCCGCCGTCCGTTGCTGGCCGGGGTGGCGCTGTTCGTGCTGACCTCCGCGCTGTGCGCGCTGGCGACGTCGGTCTGGCTGCTGCTGGCGCTCCGCTTCGTGCAGGGCCTGGCCGGCGGGGCGGGCATCGTCATCGCGCGGGCCGTGGTGCGCGACCTGTTCGAGGGACGCCGGGCCGCGCAGGTGTTCTCCCAGCTCATGCTGGTCTTCGGGCTGGCGCCGGTGGTCGCCCCGGTGGTCGGCGGCCAGATCCTGCGGTTCGCCGACTGGCGGGGGCTGTTCGTGGCGCTGGCGGTGATCGGCGCGCTGATCCTGCTGGGGTCGCGCGCCGCCCTGCCCGAGACGCTGCCGCCGGCCGCGCGGCACACCACGGGATCCCGCGCCCAGCTGCGCCAGCTGGGCGGCCTGGTCACCGACCGGACCTTCGCGGGCCACATGGCCGTGAGCGGGCTGCACGGCGCGACGCTGTTCGCCTACATCTCGATGAGCTCGTTCGTGCTGCAGGAGGAGTACGGCCTGGGCCCGCAGGGCTTCTCGCTGGTGTTCGCCGCCAACGCGGTCGGCCTGGTGCTCGGCGCCCAGCTCAACGGCGCGCTCGTCATGCGCCTGGGCCCGGCGCGGCTGCTGGTCGTCGCGCTGGCCGCCATCGTCACGGCCGCGGCGGCGCTGGTCGCCGGCGCCCTCACCGGCCACCTGGCCGCGCTGCTCGTGCCGCTGTTCCTCGTCGTCACCTGCGTCGGCGGGATCGGGGCGAACAACACCGCGCTCGCGCTGGGGCCGCACGCGTCGTCGGCCGGGTCCGCCGCGGCGCTGCTCGGGATGACCTCGTTCGGCGTCGGCGCCGTGCTGCCGCCGGTGGCCTCGCTGCTCGGCACCACCGGGACGGTGATGGCCGCGACGATGCTCACGACGAGCGCCCTCTCGCTGGCCCTCGTCCTCACCGTCGTCCGGCCGTGGCGTCGCCCGGAGCCGGCGGCCGTGCCGGAGGCGGTGCTGTCGCCCGCGACGCCCTAGTCGGGCCGGGACCGGACCCGCGGTGTGGTCGCCGTCCTCGCGCTACAGCGCGGGTCCGGCGGCGCCCCGGTGAGGTCGGCCTGCCCCAGCCAGGGCCGAAGTGGCCACGATGGCCCTCCGAGGACGACGGCCCCCTCCGAGGACGACGGCGTTCAGCGTCCGTCGATGCGGTTGCGGGCGATGACCTGCGCGGCGATGACGTTGCGCTGGATCTCGTTGGTCCCCTCGCCGACGATCATCAGCGGCGCGTCGCGGTAGTACCGCTCCACGTCGTACTCCTTGGAGTAGCCGTAGCCGCCGTGCACCCGCAGCGCGTCGAGGGTGACCTGCGCGGCGACCTCGGAGGCGAACAGCTTGGCCATCCCGGCCTCCAGGTCGCTGCGCTCGCCGGAGTCGAAGCGCTCCGCCGCGTCGACCGTCATCAGGCGGGCCGCCCGCACCTTGGTGGCCATGTCGGCGATGAGGTTGCCGACCGCCTGGTGCTGCCAGATCGGCCGCCCGAAGGTCTCCCGCTCCTGGCTGTAGCGCACCGCGTCGTCCAGCGCGGCCTGGGCCACTCCGACCGCGCGGGCGGCCACCTGGATCCGGCCCACCTCGAGGCCGGACATCATCTGCGCCCATCCGTGGCCGGGCACGCCACCGAGCACCCGGCCGGCCGGCACCCGGACCCCGTCGAGGGCGACCTCGCAGGCCTCCACCCCCCGGTAGCCGAGCTTGGGCAGGCCGGGCGAGACGGTCAGGCCGGGGGCGGGCTCCACCAGCAGCACGCTGATGCCGGCGTGGCGGGGCCGCGCGTCGGCGTCGGTCTTGCACAGCAGCGCGAACAGGCCGGCGTGCGCGGCGTTGGAGATCCAGGTCTTCGAGCCGGTGACGACGAGGTCGCCGCCGTCGGGCCGGGCGACGGTCCGCATGGCCTGCAGGTCGCTGCCGCCACCCGGTTCGGTGAGGGCCATCGTGGCGCGCAGCGAGCCGTCGGCCATGCCCGGCAGGTACCGCTGCCGCTGCTCGTCGGTGCCGAAGCGGGTCAGCAGGTAGGCGACCACCGAGTGGCCGCCGATGGCGCCGGCCAGGCTCATCCAGCCGCGCGCGAGCTCGGCGCTGACCCGTGCGAAGGCCGGCGTCCCGAGCCCGGTGCCGCCGTACTCCTCCGGCACGAGCAGCCCGAAGAAGCCGAGCTGTTTCATCGCCTCGATCAGCGGCTCGGGGTACACGTCGTCCCGCTCGAACTCGCGGACACGGGGGCGGACCTGCTCGTCGACGAAGGCGGCGACCATGTCGACCAGCTCCTGGTCCGGCGCAACTCCCATGGACAGCCTCCTCTGTTGGCGAAGTTCGCCAGGAGAACGGGCGTACTTCGTGATCCATGACACACGCGACGTGCCGTGAGACTGCCGATAGTGCCCACATGGCACGCCGCCTCTCCACCGCGAGCACCTCGATCCAGCGCCGGATCGCCCTCGCCCCCGCTCCGTCACCCTGGTGGCGCAGCGCCGTCGTCTACCAGGTCTACCTGCGCTCGTTCGCCGACAGCGACGGCGACGGCATCGGCGACCTGGCCGGTCTGCGCAGCAAGCTGCCCTACCTGGCCTGGCTGGGCGTGGACGCGGTCTGGATCAACCCGCACTACCCCTCCGGCGGTGCCGACGGCGGGTACGACGTCATCGACTACCGCGCCGTCGACCCGGAGTACGGCGACGTCAGCGAGCTCGAGGCGCTGGTGGACGACGCCCGCCGGGTGGGCCTGCGGGTGCTGCTCGACGTCGTTCCCAACCACACCTCCGACCAGCACGCGTGGTTCCGGACGGCGCTCGCCGACCCCGACTCCCCCGAGGCCGCGCGCTACCACTTCGCGCCGCCGTCGGAGGAGCCGCCGAACAACTGGCAGTCCCTCTTCGGCGGGCCGGCCTGGTCGCGCACCCCCGACGGTCGCTGGTACCTGCACCTGTTCGCCCCCGAGCAGCCCGACCTCAACTGGCGGGACCCGGCCGTCGCGGCCGACTTCGAGCGCACCCTGCGGTTCTGGCTCGACCGGGGGGTGAGCGGCTTCCGCGTCGACGTCGCCTACGGCCTCTTCAAGGACGCCGCGCTGCGGGACAACCCCGGCTTCTACGCCCCCACCCTCTTCGGCCACGGACCGGAGCAGGCGATGACCTGGAACCAGCCCGAGGTGCACGACGTGTGGCGGCGCTGGCGCGAGATCTGCGACGAGTACCCCGACACGATGCTGGTCGGCGAGGTCTGCCTGGCCGACCTGGACCAGGTGGCGCTGTACTCGCGGCCGGACGAGATGCACCAGGCGCTGTCGTTCCGGCTGCTGAAGTCGTCGTGGGAGACCGGCTCGTTCGCCGAGGCGATCTCCGGCGCCCTGGCGGCCTACGGGCAGGTCGGCGCGCCGGTCTCCTGGGTGCTCGGCAACCACGACAAGGAGCGCCAGGTCACCCGCTTCGGCGGCGGGCCGGTCGGCGCCGCGCGCGCCCGCGCGGCCGCGCTGCTCATGCTGGCCCTGCCGGGCTCGGCCTACCTCTACGCCGGTGACGAGCTGGGGCTGCCCCAGGCCACCGTCCCCGACGAGGCCAAGAAGGACCCGATCTTCCTGCGCAGCGGCGGGGCCCGGGCCGGCCGGGACGGCTGCCGCGTCCCGATGCCGTGGAACTCCACCCCCGGGGTCGGCTTCTCCCCCGACGGCGCCCAAGACCCGTGGCTGCCGGTCCCGCCGGAGTGGCGCCGCTACGCCGTCTCCCGGCAGGCCGAGCACACCGGCTCGATGCTGCACCTGCACCGGCAGGCGCTGGCCGTCCGCAAGGCCCACCCGGCGTTCAGCTCCGGCGAGGCGACGGTGAGCACGCAGGGCGACGTCCTGACGGTCCGCTCGGTCGGCGCCGACGAGACGGTGCGGTGCGTGGTCAACATGGGCGCCGAGACGGTGCTGGTCCGCTGCCGCGGCACCCTGCTGATGGCCTCGACGGCGCACGTGCACCACTCGGCCGGCAGCGTCGCACTGCCGCCGAACACCGCCGTCTGGCTGGTCGAGCACTGACCGCGCGGTACCGACCGTCGGGACTGCGGCGGTCGGTACCCGGTGCGGGTCACCGGACGGCGACGACGACCTTGCCGACGGCCTGACCGTCGAGCACCCGGCGCACGGCGGCGGCCGTCTCCGCGAGCGGGAACACCCGGTCGACCAGCGGGGTGACCGCGCCGGAGGCGATCAGCTCGTCCAGCGCCGCGAGGTCCGCGGCGTTCTCCCGGGCGACGAAGGTGCCCAGGTGCTGGCGGAGGAACGGGGACAGCGCCTGCGCCCGCAGCTGCCGGTCGGTGCCCCCCAGCCACCGGCCGCCGTTCTCGCCGCCGACGATGACCAGCCGGCCGCGCGGGGTGAGCGCCCGGCGGAGGTGGGTCAGCCGGCGGTTGCCGCCGATGTCGAGGACGACGTCGTAGCGCTGCCGGCCGTCGGTCGGGTCCTCGCGGGTGTGGTCGACGACGTGGTCGGCACCCAGCGCGCGGACCGCCTCGACCTTCGACGTGCGGCACACGCCGGTGACCTCGGCCCCGTACGCCTTGGCGATCTGGACGGCGAAGCTGCCCACCCCGCCCGAGGCGCCGATGACCAGCACCCGCTGCCCGGACCGCACCCGCCCGTGGTCGCGCACCGCCTGCAGGGCGGTGAGCCCGGAGATCGGCGCGGCCGCCGCCTGCTCGGGCGGCAGCGCGGACGGACGGGCCACGAGCTTGGCCGCGGGGGCGGTCGCGTACTCGGCGAAGCAGGCCGAGCCGACGCCGTAGACCTCGTCGCCGGGCCCGAACCCGCTCACCCCCGTCCCGACGGCGACCACCGTGCCGGCCAGGGTGCGTCCGGGGTTGGCCGCCTTGGGACGGCGGACGCCGAAGCCGGCCGCCCGGATCGGGTAGGGCAGCCCGGCCATCACGTGCCAGGTGCCCATGTCGACGCTCGCGGCGCGCACCCGGACGAGCACCTCGCCGTCGCCGGGCACCGGCAGGTCGCGCTCGCCGACGCGGAGGACCTCCTCCGGGGCGGCTCCGTAGCGGTCCTGCACCACGGCCGTCATGCACTCGGCGCGCGTGGCGCCCTCGGTCCGACCGGTCATCGAGCGGCTCCGTTCCTGAGGGGACTTACGCCGTAAGTATGATACTTACGGCGTAAGGTCGTCAAGAGCCGGAACTCAGGAGGTGCCGATGACCGAGGGCCCACGCCGAACGCGCACCCCGCTCAGCCGCGAGCGGGTGCTCCGGGTCGCCGTCGCTCTGGCCGACGAGATCGGCGTCGAGGCACTGAGCATGCGCAAGCTCGGCGAGGCCCTCGGCGTCGAGGCCATGTCGCTCTACAACCACGTGGCCAACAAGGACGACCTGCTCGACGGCATGGTCGACGTCGTCTTCGCCGAGATCGAGCTGCCCTCCCCCACGGCCGGCTGGCGGACGGCGCTGCGCGGCCGCGCCGTCTCGGTCCGCGAGGCGCTCACCCGGCACCGCTGGGCGATCGGCCTCATGGAGTCGCGGACCTCACCCGGCCCGGAGACGCTGCGCCAGCACGACGCCGTCCTCGGCTGCCTGCGCGGCGCCGGGTTCTCGGTCGCGCTGGCCGCGCACGCGTACTCGCTGATCGACAGCTACGTCTACGGCTTCGCCCTGCAGGAGCGCGGGCTGCCGTTCGACACCGCCGAGGAGGCCGCCGAGCTCGCGCCGGCGATGCTGGCGGCGTTCCCGGACGGGGCCTATCCGCACATGGTGGAGATCATGACCGAGCACGTGCTACGGCCCGGCTACTCCTACGGCGCCGAGTTCGCCTTCGGGCTCGACCTGCTCCTCGACGGCCTGGAGAGCGCCGCCGCAGGCGGTTGAGCCGGCCCTGCACGCCGCGCGGCCGACCGGACCGCGCCGGGCGACCCCACGGCAGTCCTCGCCGCGCGTAGCCTCCGACCACGGAGCCGCTCAGGCTCCCGATGAGGGAGCTCCCATGGCCGACAAGTCCCCCCGGCACTCGATGTCGAAGAAGTCCGGCAAGTCCCTCAAGGAGAAGCGGACCGAGCGCAAGGCGAAGGCCGACACCACGACCCAGATGGAACGGCTGACGCACGACAAGAAGCACTGAGCGCCCCGGGCACCGCCACCTCCCCCGGACGGTGCCGACACGACGGCGGTCGATCGGCGCGGTGACCGGACGGTGCCGGCCGACGCTGCCATGACCGCGACCGGTCCGAGAGCTGAGCGGCCCCCTTCCCATGGGACCACCGTCCGTGATCGACTGCGCTCCTTCCGCCGCGGCGGCGGCGTTTTCCCGGCACTGGGGGCAGCGATGTCGTTGGAGCAGGACGTGGCGGCGGCCCGCCGGGCCGTCGACGCACTCGAGCAGGCCTGCGGCCCGCTCACCCGACGCTTCGGGGACACCGTGGACTCACGCCGACTCAAGATCGACGTCGCCCGGCTGCGCGACGACCTCAACCTGCTGTGCGGCAGCGCCCGCGGGGTCGAGGTCGTCGGGACCCGGGCGTACGACCCGGTCATGTGGGACGACGGCTACGACGGCGAAGTGAGCACTCCGGGCCGCAGCCTCCGGTGACGGCCACTGCGCCCCGCGGGACCGGAGCGGTCACCCCGGGTGGAGGGAACGGGGCCCACCCCCCGCGCCGCGCCGCGATCGCGGCCCGCACGCTGCGCACGGACCGCTGGTGGGTGCAGCCGCTGCTCACCGTCCTGGCGCTGCTCGCGTTCATCGCCTACTCGTCGTTCCGGGCGTTCCAGAACGCGTACTACTTCGCCGAGCCCTACATCTCGCCGTTCTACTCGCCGTGCCTCACCACGGCCTGCGAGGGCGACACCTTCCCGGAGCTGTTCACCGGCCCGTCGTGGATCTCCCCCGCGATCTACATCCTGATCTTCCCGCTGGGCATCCGGATGACCTGCTACTACTACCGGAAGGCCTACTACCGGTCGTTCTGGCTCTCGCCGCCGGCCTGCGCGGTCGCCGAGCCGCACCGGCGCTACACCGGGGAGTCGCGGCTCCCGCTGCTGGGCCAGAACGTGCACCGCTACTTCCTCTACGCGGCCCTGGTCATCAACGTCATCCTGTTCTACGACGCCGTCCTCGCCTTCCGCGACGAGACCGGCGCGTGGGGGCACATGGGCCTGGGCACGCTCATCCTGCTGGCCAACGCCACGCTGCTGGCCCTCTACTCGCTGTCCTGCCACTCGTGCCGGCACATCGTCGGCGGCCGGCTGAACTCCTTCTCGCGGCACCCGCTGCGCTACCGGTTCTGGACGGTCGTCTCGCGCCTGAACGGCCGGCACATGCAGTTCGCGTGGGCCTCGCTGGTCAGCGTCGCGCTGGCCGACTTCTACGTCTTCCTGCTGGCCACGGGCACGATCTCCGACCTTCGCTTCTTCTGAGCAGGAGTTCTTCTGATGGTGGAACTCGAGCGGCACGACTACGACGTCGTGGTCGTGGGCGCCGGCGGCGCGGGCCTGCGGGCCGCGATCGCCGCGCACGAGCAGGGCGCGCGCACCGCGGTGGTGTGCAAGTCCCTGCTGGGCAAGGCGCACACGGTCATGGCCGAGGGCGGTATCGCCGCGGCCATGGGCAACGCCTATCCCGAGGACAACTGGCGGGTGCACTTCCGGGACACCATGCGCGGCGGGAAGATGCTCAACCACTGGCGCATGGCCCAGCTGCACGCGCAGGAGGCGCCCGACCGGGTCCGCGAGCTCGAGGACTGGGGCGCGCTGTTCGACCGCACCGCCGACGGCCTGATCAGCCAGCGCGACTTCGGCGGCCACCGCTACGCCCGCCTGGCCCACGTCGGCGACCGCACCGGGCTGGAGCTGATCCGCACCCTGCAGCAGCGCACCGTCGCCCTCGGCGTCGACGTCTACATGGAGTGCACGGTCACCCGGCTGCTCACCGACGCGGAGGGGATCACCGGGGCGTTCGGCTACTGGCGCGAGTCCGGGCGCTTCGTCGCCTGGCAGGCGCCGTCGGTGGTGCTGGCCACCGGCGGCATCGGCAAGGCCTACAAGGTCACCTCGAACTCGTGGGAGTACACCGGCGACGGCCACTCCCTGGCGCTGCAGGCCGGCGCCTCGCTGGTGAACATGGAGTTCGTCCAGTTCCACCCGACGGGGATGGTCTGGCCGCCGTCGGTGCGCGGGATCCTGGTCACCGAGAGCGTCCGCGGCGACGGCGGCGTCCTCCGGAACTCGGCCGGCAACCGCTTCATGTTCGACTACATCCCCGACTTCTTCCGCAAGGAGACCGCGGAGACCGAGGACGAGGCCGACCGCTGGTACACCGACAAGAAGAACAACCGGCGGCCACCGGAGCTGCTCCCCCGCGACGAGGTGGCCCGCGCGATCAACAGCGAGGTCAAGGCCGGCCGGGGCTCGCCGCACGGCGGCGTCTTCCTCGACATCGCCTCGCGCCGGGACGCCGAGTACATCCGCAAGCGGCTGCCGTCGATGTACCACCAGTTCAAGGAGCTGGCCGACGTCGACATCACCGCCGAGCCGATGGAGGTCGGGCCCACCTGCCACTACGTCATGGGCGGGGTGGAGGTCGACCCGGACACCGAGGCCGCCCGCGTGCCCGGGCTGTTCGCCGCCGGTGAGGTCGCCGGCGGCATGCACGGCTCCAACCGGCTGGGCGGCAACTCCCTGTCGGACCTGCTGGTGTTCGGCCGCCGGGCCGGGCTGGCCGCCACCGAGCACGCCCAGAAGCGGGCCGGCCTGGTCGCGCTGGCCGACGAGGCGCTCGCCGACGCCGCCCGGGCCGCGCTCGCGCCCTTCGAGCGGGAGGGCGGCGAGAACCCCTACACGGTGCAGCAGGACCTGCAGCAGACGATGCACGACCTGGTCGGCATCATCCGCACCGCGCCGGAGATGGAGCGGGCCCTGGAGCGGATCGCCGCCCTCAAGCAGCGCGTGGCCGCCCTCTCGGTCGAGGGGCACCGGCAGTACAACCCGGGCTGGCACCTGGCGCTGGACCTGCCGCACATGCTGCTGGTCAGCGAGTGCATCGCCCGGGCCGCCCTCGCGCGGGAGGAGAGCCGCGGCGGGCACACCCGCGACGACTTCCCCGCCGCGGACGTCGAGTGGGCGCGGACCAACCTGGTCTGCAGGCGGACGCCGGACGGCGGGGTGGCCGTGGCCCGGCAACCTCTGCCGGCCATGCCACCCGAGCTCGCCGAGGTCTTCGAGGAGGGCTCCGCGTGAGCTACGACGCGACGTTCCGGGTGTGGCGCGGGGACGCGTCCGGCGGGGACCTGCAGACCTTCACCGTCCCGGTCAACGAGGGCGAGGTCGTGCTCGACATCATCCACCGGCTGCAGGCCACCCAGGCCGGTGACCTCGCCGTCCGGTGGAACTGCAAGGCCGGCAAGTGCGGCTCCTGCAGCGCGGAGATCAACGGGCGGCCGCGGCTGATGTGCCTGACCCGGATGAGCACCTTCGCCGAGAGCGAGACGATCACCGTCACCCCGCTGCGGGCCTTCCCCGTCATCCGCGACCTCGTCACCGACGTGGCGTTCAACTACGAGAAGGCCGCGCAGGTCCCGGCCTTCACCCCGCGACCCCGCGACGGCGACGGCAACCACCGGATGCAGCAGGTCGACGTGGAGCGCCCGCAGGAGTTCCGCAAGTGCATCGAGTGCTGGCTCTGCCAGGACACCTGCCACGTGATCCGCGACCACGAGGCCAACAAGGCCGTCTTCGCCGGCCCGCGGTTCCTCATCCGGCTGGCCGAGCTCGACATGCACCCGCTGGACGTCGTCGACCGCAAGGACGCCGCGCAGGACGAGTTCGGCCTGGGCTACTGCAACATCACCAAGTGCTGCTCCGAGGTGTGCCCGGAGGGCATCCACCTCACCGACAACGGGATCATCCCGCTCAAGGAGCGCGTCGTGGACCGCCGGTTCGACCCGGTCACCTGGCTGGGCGCGCGGATCCGGCGGCGCCCGCGGGACTGAGAGAGGACCCCCTGCCCCCCACCGTGGAAGTACCCCGTCCTCCTCACCGCTCGCAGGCTCGCGGCGAGCCTCTGGACGGGGCCGCGGCGGGACCCTGCAGGGGGCCGCCCGGGGGTCAGGGCAGGAACTGGTCGAGGTCCGGCTCCTCGGACAGCGTCCCGTACTCCGTGGCCTTCGCGCCGAGCCGCTCGAGGGCCTCGCGGCTGAACTCGGTCCGGAACGTCGGGATGACGATGCGCTCGAGGACTGCCGGGTCGATCTCGGTGTACGTGCCGGTGATCCGTCGGACCTCGTCCGGGTTCTCCTGCGAGAACTCCAGCGACCGGTTCATGGCCCGCTGGAAGGCCTCGACCAGCTCCGGCTGCTCCTGCATCAGCTGCTGCGACGTGAAGACGCAGGAGATGTCGAGCTCCGGGTGGAAGTCGGAGAAGTTGTAGGACAGCACCCGCGCCCCGGCGTCGACGGCCTCGGTGAGGAACGGGTCGAGGATCCAGGCGGCGTCCACCTGACCGGTCTGGAGCGCGGCCGGCGCATCGGGGAAGGGGATCTCGACGAACTCGACGCCCTGCGGGTCCCCACCGGCGTCCTCGACGACCGACCGGATGGTCGTGTCCCCGATGTTGTTCAGGGTGTTGACCGAGACGGTGTTGCCGGGCAGGTCGGCCATCGACTGGATCGGCGAGTCCCCGGGCACCACGACGGCGCCGAAGTCGGGGTTGCCGGCGGTGGAGTTGGCGTTGGTGATGCACTGCAGGGGCAGCCCCTCGTCGACGGCGATCATCGTGGAGAGGACGTTCCCCCGCCCGAACTCGAACTCGCCGGAGACGACGCTGGGGACGACGGCCGCCCCGCCGACGGCCGACTCGATGGTGAGATCGAGCCCCTCCTCCTCGAAGAAGCCCTGGTCGACGCCGAGGTAGAGCGGGGCCGAGTCGACGATGGGCTGGGTGCCGATGGTGACGGGGGTCAGGCCGCCCTCCTCCGCGGCACCCCCGGCGGCGTCGTCGTCGGAACCGCCGCAGGCGGCGAGGGCGAGCAGGGCGGCGACACCGGCGGCGGCGACGCGGGACCTGGATCCGGTCACGGGGCAGCTCCTTCGCAGAACGGGGACGGGGGTCGTGCGGGTCCGAGGGGTGCGAGGACCGGTCAGGGCCGGTGGGCGCGGTCGCGCCAGAAGCCCCACGCGCGCGGGAGCTGCGGGGTGTTGGTGGCCACGGTCGCGGCGGCCTCCTCGTCGGTGAGGTAGGTGCAGCCACCCAGGCGCAGCGCCTCGGCCTGGGCACGGGCGTTGACCTCGGTGTAGACGGCCCGGTAGACGGCCTCCTCCACCGAGGCGCCGACCGCGGTCGCCCCGTGGCCCCGCATGAGGACCACCGAGGACCGGCCGAGGGCCCGCGCCAGCGCCACCCCGGACTGCGGCGTCCGCACCAGCAGGTCCGAGCCGGACCCGAGGGTGTCCCGCGCCTCGAACACGGGCGCCTCGGGGGCCAGGAACCCGGCCATGTGCA
The DNA here is from genome assembly GCF_051383655.1 of Geodermatophilus sp. CPCC 205761. Taxonomy (NCBI): domain Bacteria; kingdom Bacillati; phylum Actinomycetota; class Actinomycetes; order Geodermatophilales; family Geodermatophilaceae; genus Geodermatophilus; species Geodermatophilus sp. CPCC 205761. The sequence continues at coordinate 25,698 of NZ_JALPKQ010000020.1, read as the reverse complement.
GGACCGGCCGCAGCGGGGTGCCTGCGACGCCGAACGGGATGACCGCCGGCGAGTGGCTGTGCACGACGGCGTGCACGTCCGGCCGGGCGCGGTAGATCTCCCCGTGGATGTGCCGCTCGAGGTACGGCGGCCGGGGGTCGTCGGTGGTCCCGTCGAGGGTGAACAGCTGGACGTCGTCGGCCTGCACGAGGCCGGGCGCGAGGTTCCGGGCGAGCAGGAAGGTGTCCGGGTCGTCGGCGGATCGGACGCTCACGTGCCCGAAGGCGTCGAGGATGCCCTGGTCGACGAGGATGTGGTTGGCCTCCGCGAGCGTGGCGCGCTGCTCGCGGGACCTCGTCGACGTGGTGTCCTCGCGCACGGCGGCCCCTCTCGGTCCCCGCGGGTGGCGATCACCCGCCGGACGATCGTGACCCGCGGCACGAGCGGTCACGCAGGACTTTCTGGAGAGCAGAACCGGGCGACGCGCTCGGTGGAACGCTCAGCGCTCCTCGGCCGCCCGCCGCTCCGCGCCGGTCTCGCCCGCGTACCCGACGTCGTCCCCGCCGGCGACGCGGCCGACGAACTCGCCCGACCCGCCGGTGCCGGTGGTGGTCGGCGCGTCGGGGGCGTCGCTGTCGCCGCCGCCGGTCGCGCGGGTCAGCGCCTGCGCGTCGTCGCGGTCGACGTCGTCCTCGCCCGGTCGGGGGTCACGCGGCATGCTCGTCCTCCTCGCCGTCAGCCCGGCTGTACCCGGCGGCCGGGCGACGACACCGGCCTCGACCCCACATGGAGAGTTGATGGCGACCGCACCTGGAGGATGGCAACGCACCCTCCGGCGTGCACCCCTCGGGGGACCACCGCGGGAGGAGGCACCATGCCCGTCGTCGAGCCGCACCGTCCGCACCGGGCCGCCGCCGGGGCGTTCGTCGCGCCCGGCCGGTCGCTGGTCTGGGGAGCCGGGTGGGCGACGGCCGCCGGCTGCCTGCCGGCCGCCGTGGCGGGAGCGACGGTGCTCGGTGCGGCGGCCGGCCCGGTCCTCGGGGCGCTGATGACGCTGGCCGCCGTTCTCACCGGACGCTGGCTGTCCGCCGACCTCCCGCCGGCCGGGGGCGCCACCCCCTGGGACGAGGACGCCGTCAGGCGGGGACCACCCGCACCGGGACGCTGGCCCAGCCCTTGAGGGTGTTGTTCAGCTTCGGCGTGGGCTCTCCGGCCGGCTCGATGGTGCGGGCCCGCTCGGCGAGGGCGGAGAGCACCAGCTCGGTCTCCAGGCGGGCCACCGGCTGGCCGACGCACTGGTGGATGCCCATGCCGAAGGCGACGTGCCCGGCCGTGCGCCGGCTGATGTCGAGCTGCTCGGCGTCCTCGCCCCAGTGCCGCGGGTCGCGGTTGGCCGAGCCGAGGAACAGCAGCACCTTCGTGCCCTCGGGGATCGTCGTCCCGGCGACGTCGACGTCCCGGCTGGTGGTGCGGAAGAAGGTCTGCACCGGGGACTCCCAGCGCAGCGCCTCGTCGTAGGCGAACTTGGCCTTGGCCGGCTGCGCGTGGATCTGCGCCCACTGGTCGGGGAAGCGGGAGAGCGCGTAGACGGTGTTGGCGATGCCGTAGACGGTGGTGTCGAGGCCGGCGGTGAGCAGCGAGCGCACCAGCATCGGGGCCTGCTCGTGGGTGATCTCCCCGCGGTCGGCGGCCTCCCAGATCTGCGCGCCGAAACCGCCGGGCGCCAGGTGCTCCCGCTGGCACTGCTCCCAGATCCAGGACTGCACCGGTGCGGCGGTGGCCAGCGCGTTCCGACGCAGCTCGTTGTCCGGGCCGAAGGCGTTGAACGCCAGCCCGCCGTAGGGCAGCAGGTTCTCCCGGCCCTCCTCGGGCAGGCCGACGGCGTCGGGGAAGACCCGCAGCGGGTAGACCTCGGCCAGGTCGGTGACCGCGTCGAAGGTGCCCTGCTCGACCAGCCGCTCGGCGATCTCCCGCGCCGGTGCGGCGAAGCGCTCCCGCAGCGTGCGCATCGTGCGCGGGGAGAGGACGCCGTTCATCGCCGTCCGGACGACGGTGTGGTCCGGCGGGTCGGCCTCCAGCAGCAGGCTCGGCGGCCGCCACGGCTTCTCCTTGGCGAAGTCCGCGAGGCCCGCGCCGCGGCTGGAGACGAAGGTCTCCCAGTCCTGCAGCGACGCCTTGACCTCCTCGAAGCGGCCCATGGCGTAGATGCCGTACCGGGGGAGGAAGACCACCGGGCCGGCGTCGCGCAGCCGGCGGTGGAAGTCGTAGGGGTCGGTCAGCACCTCGGTACCGAACGGGTCGTCGTCCAGGACGGGGGCGTCGCTGGTGGGCGGGCTGTCGACGGTCACAGGAGCACTCCCGGGTCGGGGGTCGCGGTTGACGTCAGCGTGACGCGCCCGACCTCCCTCGGCCCACTCTCCTCTCATCTGTTGAGAGAAGGCTGGGTCCCGGTGTGACGGGCACCGCACCATCCTCCTCGTGCGCGGCACCCCTGCCGCCATCCGAGAAGGAGACCTGCATCGATGTCTGCACCTGCCACCCACCCCCGTCGCCGGCTGGCCGGGCTCGCGCTCGGCTGCGCGGCCACGCTCGTGCTGGCCGCGTGCGGCTCCGACGACGATGCCGGCAGCGGAGGTGGCGAGGGCGGCGGTGAGTCGGGCCCGGCAGCGCTGACGCTGGGCTACTTCCCGCTCGTGCACACGGCGACCGCGGTGAACGCCGAGGAGACCGGCCTGTTCGACGACGCCGGGCTGGACGTGACGCTCGAGCAGACCTCCGGCGGCGCCCAGGCCATCCCCTCGCTGATCGCCGGCGAGTACGACATCACCTACGGCAACTACACCTCGGCGGTGCTGGCGGCGCAGCAGGGGCTGCCGGTGCGGATCGTGGCCGGCAACGACGTCGGCGCCACCGACCACGCGATCATGGTCGCGGCCGACTCCCCCTTCCAGGGCCCGGCTGACCTGGCCGGCGCCCGGATCGCGGTCAACAACCTGCAGAACATCGGCACGGTTGCGATCAACGCCGTCCTGGAGGACGCCGGCGTCGACATCTCGACGATCCAGTTCCTCGAGCTGCCGCTGCCGGACATGGCCGCCGCCCTCGAAGCCGGCGACGTGGACGCCATCTGGCAGGTCGAGCCCTTCCAGGCCTCGGCCCTGGCGGCCGGCCACCGGGTGCTCTTCCCGCTGTTCAGCGGCCCGGTCGAGGGCATGCCCGTGGCCGGGTGGCTGACCACCGAGCAGTACGCCCAGGAGAACCCCGAGGTGATCGAGTCGTTCCGGTCCGCGCTGGCCACCTCCATCGAGCAGCTCGACGGCGACCGCGAGCGGCTGGTCGAGCTGGTGCCGACCTACTCGCAGGTGCCGGCCGAGACCGTCGAGGCAGTCGAGCTGCCGCAGTGGGACGCCGAGGCCGACGCCGAGCAGCTGCAGGAGATGAGCGACCTGATGCTGGAGTACGGGATCATCAGCGAGGAGTTCGACGTGGAGACCATTCTCATCGACTGAGCACGTCGGTGGGGCGGCTCCGCGGAGCCGCCCCACCGTCAGGCGCGGAGGTACGCCAGCACGGCCAGCACGCGGCGGTTGGCGTCGGCGGCCTCGTGCAGGTCCAGCTTCGTGAAGACGTTGTGCACGTGTGCCTCGACCGTCTTCGGAGCGAGGAAGAGCCGCTCTCCGATGGCCTGGTTGGAGCGGCCCTCGGCCATGACAGCGAGCACCTCCCGCTCCCGTTCGGACAGCAGGTCGAGCGGGTCGCGGGCACGTCGCCGGCCGACGAGCTGGGCCACCACTCCCGGGTCGATCACCACCCCGCCGGCGGCCACCCGCCGGACCGCGTCGACGAGCTCGGCCGGGTCGGTCACCCGCTCCTTGAGCAGGTAGCCGGTCCCCCGGGTGCCGGAGTCCAGGAGCTGCATGGCGTAGTGCGGCTCGACGTGCGCCGAGAGCACGAGGACGCCGATGCCCGGGTAGCGCTCGCTCAGTTCCCGGGCGGCGGCGAGGCCCTCCGTGGTGTGGCTGGGCGGCATGCGGATGTCGACGACCGCGACGTCCGGCCGGTCCCGCTCGACCGCCTCCAGCAGGGCCGCGGCGTCGCCGACCTGGGCGGTGACCTCGAGTCCGGCGTCGGCCAGCAGGCGGCAGATGCCGGCCCGGAACAGCGCGGCGTCGTCGGCGACGATCACTCGCACGGCAGCGTCGCGATCACCCGCGTCCCCGAGCCCCGGGGGCTCCGGACCACCAGCCGGCCTCCGAGCGCGGCCACCCGGTCGGCGAGGCCGCGCAGGCCCGAGCCCGCCGGGTCGGCGCCGCCGACCCCGTCGTCGCCCACCTCGACCCGCAGCAGCCGGCCCTCCGGCCGCACGTCGACGGTCACGGTGGAAGCGTCCGCGTGCTTGGCGGCGTTCGCCAGGGCCTCGGACACCACGAAGTAGCAGGTCTGCTCCAGCGCCTCCGGCCACCGCCGGTCGGGGACCGCACCGATCACCGCAGGCACCGGGGACCGATCCACCAGCGTGGCCAGCGCCGGCCCGAGCCCGGCATCGGTGAGCAGCACCGGGTAGATCCCGCGGGCCAGCTCGCGGAGGTCGTCGAGGGCGCCGGACAGCTCCGCGCCGGCCTCGTCCAGCAGCGCGGCCACCTCCCCGGCGCCGGCCGAGCCCAGCTGGGTGCGGGCCAGGCGCAGCGCCAGCGCGACCGTGACCAGCCGCTGCTGGGCGCCGTCGTGCAGATCCCGCTCGACCCGGCGGCGGGCGGCGTCGGCCGCCTCGACGATCCGCGCCCGGGACGCGTTCACCTCACGCAACTGCGTGCGCACCTCGGCGTGCAGCCGCTCGTTCTGCACCGCGAGCCCCGCGCTGGCCGCCACCGCCGCCACCAGCTCGGGCTCACCGGTGAGCGCCCGGTCGTGCACCAGGACCGCGATCCGCTCCCCGTCGCGCTCCAGGTAGGTCAGCGCCCGCCCGTTCCCCGCGGCGAGATCGGCCACGGGCGCGCCGTCGGGGCCGACGAAGGCCTCCCGCTCGGGCAGCCAGTAGGCGAGCTCCAGCGACGGGTCGTGCAGCGTGCGGGCGAGCACGCTCCGCAGCTGCTCCGGGACGGGCACCCCGGCGCCGAGCTCGACGACCAGGCGGCTCACGCCGGTCCGGTCGAGGTGGCTGCGCAGCAGTCCGAGCAGCAGCGCCAGCGGCCACACCACGAGCACGACCTGCGCGGACCAGGCCAGCACCACGCCGGCGGCCGGCGGGATGAGCAGCAGGATCGCCGTCCGCTGGACGAGGATCGTCACCACGACCACGGCGCCCCCGGCCACCCCGGGAGCGAGGCTGCGGCGCTGCGCCGGCCCGCCCGCGCGCCAGCGGGCGAACACGACCGCCAGCAGGGTGAGGAACAGCGCGACCACGACGCCCTGCACGGCGAGGTCGATCGCCGACGGGGCGAACTCGCCGTTGGTCGGCGCGATCACGAGGCCGTTCGGGGGCGGCCCCTCGCCCAGCCCGCGGTCGACGGAGAAGACCACCAGGAAGGCGGCGTCCAGCGGGGCGGACAGCAGGTAGCCGACGCCGACGACGGCCCCCTCCACCCCGGTGCGCACCCGCCCGTCGGGGAACGTCGCGAGCAGGTGCACCAGGAGGCTGAGGTACACCGACCCCAGCAGGACCCCGGCGACGAACGCGGGACGGGCCGCGACCGCGACCACGTAGCGGGCGAACCAGGCGAAGCCCAGCGCGACCATCAGCGCCCCGGTGCGGCTGGCCGGGCGGTGGCTCCAGGCGACCAGGCCGACGCCGATGAACGACCAGCCGACCGCGAGGCTGAGCACGAGCGTGGGCGGCAGCAGGTCGGGCGGGATCGCGTAGCCGCCCCACACCAGCGCGGCTGCCGCGCCCGCCCCGGCCGCGACCCCGGCCGCCCCCGTCCCCCACCGCAGCCCGCGGCTCAGGCGCTGCACGGGGTCGCCCTCGGCGGACCGTCGATCACCTGCCACAGGGTCTCGCTGCTCAGGTCCCCCTTGGCGATGAACCCCCGCGCGCGGCAGCGGTCCACCCGCGACCCGTAGTCCAGGCGGGCCCGGCTGGAGACCAGCACGACGACCGGGCCGCCCCGCCAGCCGGTCAGCTCCTCGGCGATCGTGAAGCCGTCGAGGTCGGGCAGCTGGACGTCGAGGAGCACCACGTCAGGGACCAGTTCGCGGGCCGCCACCAGGGCGTCGGCGCCGTCGCCCGCCTCGCCCACGACCTGGAAGCCGCCCGCGGTGAGCAGCCGCCGGGCGAGCGACCGGAAGGGGGCGTGATCGTCGACGATCAGGACCCGCGCCGCCATCCGTCGATGCTGTCACCGCCGACCGCCCCTCGACACAGGGTTGACCCTGCTCCTCGGCAGGGGTGGCCCCGTGGTCCCGGACGTCGGCCGCGCGGACCCTCGGACCCGTCGCATCAGCTCCGGAGGTCGTCATGTCCAGTACGCGAGCCTGGGTCCGGCAGCACCGCCTGACCACCTTCTTCGTCCTCGCCTACGTCGTGGCGTGGGTCCCGTGGCCGCTCGCCGAGGCCGGGCTGATCCCCGGGCAGTTCTTCTTCCCCGGCGCTCCGCTGGTCGCCGCGCTCGTGGTGATCGGGGTCGCCGAGGGGCGGACCGGGTACCGGGACCTGCTCTCCCGGTTGCTCCGCTGGCGGGTCGGCTGGCAGTGGTACGTGGTGGCGGTCGGCGTCCCCGTGCTGCTCGTGCTGGCCACCGGCTGGGTCGTCGCGTGGCTGGGCGCCCCCGCCCCCGACCTCTCGGCGATCGTGTGGGCCGATGTCGCGATCGTGCTGCTGGTCCGCCTCGTCGATCCCACCGACGGGGCGCTCGGCGAGGAGCCGGGCTGGCGCGGCTACGCCCTGCCCCGGCTGCAGCTGGCCGCGTCCCCGGTCCGGGCGGCCACGGTGCTCGGCGTGCTGGCGGCCGGCTGGCACCTCCCGCTGGTGCTGACCGGCAACCTGCCCGTCGTCGGGCTGCCCTCGACGGTGGTGATCACGTTCCTCTACGTCTGGCTGTTCAACCGCACCGGCGGCAGCCTGCTGATGGCGCTGCTCTTCCACGCCAGCCAGGGGGCGTTCACCTACGGGATGCTCGGCTTCGACGCCGCCGACGAGGACCGCGCCGCCGTCGTCTACTTCGCCGTCCTGGTGGTCGCGGTGGCCGCCACGCTCGTCCTGGACCGCACGGCGTGGCGGACCGCGCCCCCCACGGCGATCGCGACCGCCGACGAACCCCTCGCGCGCACCGGGCGCTGACGTACCCGACCGGCAACGACAGGAAGGTGATCACCGTGCTCATCACGACGACGAACGAGGTGCCGGGCCACCGGATCGAGGAGGTGTACGGCGAGGTGTTCGGCCTCACCGTCCGCTCCCGGCACGCCGGGTCCCAGCTCGGCGCGGCGATGAAGTCCCTCGCCGGCGGGGAACTCCGCGGGCTGACCAAGAACCTCGAGGAGAGCCGGCAGGAGGCCCTGGAACGACTCGTCGGCGCGGCCGAGGCCAAGGGCGCCGACGCGGTGGTGGCCATGCGCTTCGACACCACGGAGATGGGCAGCACCTGGACGGAGGTCTGCGCGTACGGCACGGCGTGCCGGCTGACCAGGCTGTAGCCGACACTGCTGCGGGCCGGGGCGACATGGTCGCCCCGGCCCGCGAGGCGCCGCGCTCGTCCTCAGAGCTCCGGCGCCGCCGCGTGCACCGGATGACGGCGGGTGCCCCAGGCGTAGGTCTGCTTGCGCAGGCCGAGGTAGAGGTGGGTCTCGGTGGACTCGACGCCGTCGATCCCGCGGATGCGGGCCACCGTCTCCAGCAGCTGGTCGTCGTCCTCGCAGACCACCTCGACGAGCAGGTCGACCGACCCCGCGACGATGACCACGTAGTCGACCTCGGCGAGGTCGGCGAGGGCATCGGCGACGGCGCGGGGGTCGCCACTGGTGCGGACCCCGACCATCGCCTGGCGGGAGAAGCCCACCTGCAGCGGGTCGGTCACCGCCACGATCTGCATGACGCCGGCGTCCAGCAGCCGCTGCACCCGCTGCCGGACGGCGGCCTCGGAGAGGCCCACGGCGGTGGCGATCCGGGCGTAGGGACGGCGGCCGTCCTCCTGGAGCTGCTCGATGATGGCGCGTGAGACGTCGTCCAGCACGAACTGCCCCCGGGTGGTCATCCTCGGATCGTATCGACGCAGTGGACTGACGGGGTCGTCCGTCCGGGTGGCTGGCCGCTACGCTTCCCTTGCTCCGACTTCCTCCGCACGACGGGATCCGCAGCGATGACCACCACCGAGCAGGACGTCGCCGCCCCGGGCCAGCCCCTCGGCGCGGAGGCCACCGCGAACCTGTGGCTGCACTTCTCGCGCATGGGGGCCTACCGGGACACCCCGCCGCCGGTGATCGTCCGCGGCGAGGGGGCCGAGATCTTCGACGACCGCGGCCGGCGCTACCTCGACGGGCTGGCCGGGCTGTTCGTCGTCCAGGCCGGGCACGGGCGACGGGTGCTGGCCGAGGCGGCCGCGCGCCAGGCGGAGCAGCTGGCCTTCTTCCCGCTGTGGTCCTACGCCCACCCGGCGGCGGTCGAGCTCTCCCAGCGGCTGGCCGCCGCCGCCCCCGGCGACCTCAACCGGGTCTTCTTCACCACCGGCGGCGGCGAGGCGGTGGAGACCGCGTGGAAGGCCGCCAAGCAGTACTTCAAGCTGACCGGCAAGCCGGAGAAGACCAAGGTGGTCAGCCGGGCGGTCGCCTACCACGGGACGACGCACGGCGCGCTGGCGATCACCGGCGTCCCGGCGCTCAAGGAGGTCTTCGAGCCGCTGGTGCCCGGCGCCTGCCACGTGGCCAACACCAACCTCTACCGGGCGCCGGTCCACGGCGACGACCCGGAGGCGTTCGGCCGGTGGGCCGCCGACCAGATCGAGCAGCGGATCCTCGCCGAGGGCCCGGACACCGTGGCCGCGGTCTTCCTCGAGCCGGTGCAGAACGCCGGCGGCTGCTTCCCCCCGCCGCCGGGCTACTTCGCGCGGGTGCGGGAGATCTGCGACCGGCACGACGTCCTGCTGGTCAGCGACGAGGTGATCTGCGCGTTCGGCCGGCTGGGCAGCACGTTCGCCTGCGACAAGTTCGGCTACGTGCCCGACCTGATCACCTGCGCCAAGGGGATGACCTCGGGCTACTCCCCCATCGGCGCGATGATCGCCTCCGACCGGGTCATGGAGCCCTTCCTGCGCGGGACGGCGTCCTTCCCGCACGGCTACACCTTCGGCGGGCACCCGGTGAGCTGCGCCGTCGCGCTGGCCAACCTCGACCTGTTCGAGGAAGAGGGCCTCGACGCGCACGTGCTGGCCAACGAGGCGGCGTTCCGGGCGACCCTGGAGCGGCTGCTCGACCTGCCGATCGTCGGCGACGTCCGCGGGGACGGGTACTTCTACGGGATCGAACTGGTCAAGGACAAGGCGACCAAGGAGACCTTCGACGCGGCCGAGTCGGAGCGGCTGCTGCGCGGCTTCCTCTCCGGCGCGCTGTTCGACGCCGGGCTCTACTGCCGGGCCGACGACCGCGGCGACCCCGTCGTGCAGCTCGCCCCGCCGCTCATCTGCGGCCAGACCGAGTTCGACGAGATGGAGCAGATCCTGCGCTCGGTGCTCACGGAGGCCTGGTCCCGGCTCTGAGGGATCCGTTGATCATCGCCAGCCGGTCACGCCCGCCGGTGTGTCGGGCGACCCTCCGACGATGATCATCTACGCCGAGCGACCTTGGCACCGAGCAGGCCCGCCGGATTCGCGGGCCGGCCTCCAGCAGTGCCTGGACAAGATGGCCGTGCTGCTGACCGGCGAGCCCTCGCGGGCACCCGAGGCCGATGCCTCGGACCACCTTGGGCATCGGCACGTCGGCGCTAGCCTCCGGCGGTGGGCGTCGAGGAGAACAAGGCCGTCATCCGGCGGTGGGTCGAGGTGACCAACGCGCACGACCTCGATGCACTCGTCGAGCTGTTCACCCCGGACACCGTCGACCACGTCGGGCGGCGCGCCGGCCCGGAGTGGTGGCGGCAGGTGTTCCAGTTCCTGTACGCCACCTTGCCGGACTGGCAGTGGACGCTCGATGACCTGGTCGCCGAGGGCGACCGGGTGGTCGCGCGCCTCACGGCGCGAGGGACGCACCTGGGATCGGAGATCCCGTTCCTGCACGGCGTGGCGCCCACCGGCAAGCCGGTGGAGTGGACCCACCACCACAGCTTCCGGCTGGTGAACGGCCGGATCGCCGAGCACTGGGCCAATCGCGACGACCTCGGTTTCCTGCGCCAGGTCACCTCCACCGGCGGGTAGCAGCGCGGGGCTGACCACCGCAGCGAGGGGGCGCGTCGACCGGCACCCGGCCGTGAAGACGGCCGAGACCCACATGGGGACGTCTGCCCAGGTCAGCGGTGGCGTACCGCCGCGCGATCGCCCACAGTGACGATCATGGTGGGCGACCAGAAGAGTCCCTGGCAACGGCGGTACGAGGCCGGAACGGCCCGCGAGCGGGCCGGGAACGAGGCATGGGTGAAACGCCGCTTCGGCGTCCCGATCGGCCGGACGATCGCCCGCGAGGTCCCGTGGGCACTCGGGCTGTTCCTGCTCCTCTCCCTGCTGCAGGACTGGGTGTGGGGACTCGTGGGCGCGCTGGGCTACCTCGTCGTCATGCTGGTCTTCCGCGCCTGGGCGCGACGGCGTCACGGCGTCTCGACCACGAACCAGTGATCGCCGGCCGGCTGCTCCGCTCGCACCGATGAATCGCACCGTCGCCGGACGTCAGAAACGGCATGGAGCCCGTAGTTGAACAGGACCTCCGCTTCGGTGACCCGGAGTCGCCTCCGACGCCCTGGGCCGAGACGCTCGAGGTGCTCGAGACCGCCGAGCTCTTCTGGATCTCCACCGTCCGCAGCGATGGCCGGCCGCACGTCACACCGCTGCCGGCCGTCTGGCACCGGGACCGGCTCCACTTCTGCACCGGCGCCGGAGAACAGAAGGCGGTGAACCTCGCGCGCAACCCGCACGTGGCGCTCACCACCGGCAGCAACCGGTGGAAGGTGGGGCTCGACCTCGTGGTCGAGGGCGCCGCCGTGCAGGTCACCGACGACGCCACGCTCCGGACCCTCGCCGACCTCTGGCGCAGCAAGTACCAGGGCGACTGGGACTTCACCGTCGAGGACGGGACGTTCCGGCACGAGGACGGCGGCGCCGCGATCGTGTTCGAGGTGGCTCCGACGAAGGTGCTCGCCTTCGCCAAGGGCCGGTTCGCGCAGACCCGGTACCGCTTCCCGAGCACGTCGGCCGACCGCTGAGCCGGTGCCCGCACCCGGCGGCGGAACACCCTCAGTGCCGGAGCGCGGGACCGCCGTCGCGGAACAGGTCCGCGTACGCCTGACCGGCCAGGATGCGGGCCACCTCGCAGTCGCCGTGGCCGCGGCCGGCGATCAGGGCGACGAGCTCGTCGCGGTCGGCGAGGGTGTCGTAGTCGGCCAGCTCCTGCATCAGCGCCCGGTGCGCCATCCGCCTGCTGCGGGCGCGCCCGAGGTGGGTGCGGAGCCCGACGCACGCAGCGGTCCACGGCATGACCGTCTCCAGTTCCGTCCGGACCGCGAGCCTCCCACGACGCGCCGGCGCGGCGAAGACGTCCCTGAGCGAACCGTCGGCGTTCACCCGGGAACGTCGTCCCCGCGTCAGGCGCCGTGCTCCCTGGCCGGGACGCAGAGGACGGGCCGGTCGGACACGTGCAGCAGCTTGTGCGACACCGACCCGAGGAACGCACCGCGCAGCGGGCTCTCACCCCGCGTGCCGAGGACGATCACGCGGGCGTCGTGCCGGCCGGCGGCCTCGACGATCGCCTGGGCCGGCTTCTCCGACAGCACCTCGACCACCGTCCGGACGCCGGCGCTGTCCGCCTCCGCGACCGCGTGCTGCACCGCCGTCCGGCCCATCTCCGCCACTGCCCGCTGGTGGGCCTGGAACTCCTCCCCGAGCCCGCCGGGCGGCTCGACGCCGTAGACCAGCACCAGCGGCTCGTCGAAGCGGGCGGCCAGCGAGATGGCCATGTCCAGCGCCGGGCGGGAGCCGGGCGACTCGTCGTAACCGAGGACGATGCTCACCGCAGGTCCTCGTCGACGTGGATGCGGTCGCCGGCGATCCCCGGCCGCTCCTGCCAGAACCGCCGGTCCCGGGCCCGCCAGACGAACATGAGGACCAGGCCGACGACGAAGATCGCGACGCCGATCACCAGCGGGGGCCCGACGCTGAGCCACGCCTGGCCGGTGTAGGAGTTCTCCGGGTCGGCGAGGTCGCCGAGGGACAGCACCAGCAGCCAGATCAGCAGCGCGGACCCGATCAGCGGGCCGACCCCGATGAGGAAGAACGACGCGACGCTGCGGGTCAGCTGCCGGCGGTGGTAGACGGCGCAGGCGATGCCGGTCAGCGCGTAGTAGAAGGCGATCAGCAGCGACAGCGCGGTGATCGAGTCGAACAACGCGTTCTCGCTGAGCAGGCTCACCGCCACGAACCAGACGCTGGCGATGCCGCCCACCCACCAGGTGGAGACGTCGGGCGTGCGGTGCCGCGGCGAGATGTGGCCGAAGCGGCGCGGGAAGGCGTGCCGGCGGGCCATCGACAGTCCGGTGCGCGAGGCCGGGAGGATCGTCGTCTGGGTGGAGGCGATCGCCGCCGTCGCCACCGCGAGCAGCACCACCCAGTCCCAGCCGCCCATGACCTCGGTGGCCAGCAGCGCGAAGATCGCCTCCTCCTCGTCGGCGTTCTCCGCGAGGTAGTCGGTGCCGGCGAAGGCGAGGACGGCGATCGCGACGCCGACGTAGGTGACCAGCAGGACGACGGTGGAGACGATCGCCGCCCGGCCCGGGGTCGAGGTGGAGTCGCGGGTCTCCTCGGTCAGGTTGACCGCCGACTCCCAGCCCCAGTAGGCGAAGACGCCGAGCAGCAGGCCACCGGTCAGGGCCGCCCCACCGGCGCCGAACGGGTTGAGCCAGCTCCAGGCCGGGTCGAGCCCGCCCAGCGGGCTGTTCCCGGTCACGCCGCGGACGATGGCCACCGCGGCGAACACCAGCAGGGCGACGGTCTGGGCGAGGATCAGCCCGTTCTGCAGGTGCGCAGAGAGCTCCGTGCCCAGGACGCAGATCCACGTCATGAGAAGGATCAGCGCCACGGTCAGTACGAGGACGACCGGCGTGTTCTCGGCCAGCGAGTCGAGGTTCACCGTGCGCAGCGTGAAGACGACGCCGACGTTGGCCAGCGACCCGATGATGAGGACGCCGGTCATCGTGATGGCCCAGCCGCCGATCCAGCCGAACCAGGGGCCCATCGCGCGGGTGACCCAGGAGAACGTCGTCCCGCAGTCGGGGTCCACGCGGTTGAGCGCGGCGAACGCCGAGGCGATCAGCAGCATGGGCACGAAGGAGGCCAGCAGCACGCCCGGCGTGTTCACCCCGGTGAGCGCGACCAGCGCACCGATGATCGCGGCGAGCGAGTACGCCGGCGAGGTGGAGGCCAGCCCGATCACCAGGGCGTCGAGGAAGCCGATGGCGCCCGGCCGGAGGGTCGGCTCGGCGACCGGGTCGGCGACGGAGTCGGCGGGGTCGGCGCTCATGCGACGGTTATCGCAGCCACAGCGCCCCACGGCAAGGGTTTGGTGCGCAGGAGCCTGGTCCGACCACGGAACTCGTGGCTAGGGTGGCCGCCACTCCCCGGAGGTGGTCATGCGCATCCTGCTGGTCGGCGCCGGTGGCGTCGGCAGCGCCGTCACCACGATCGCCGCACGCCGAGAGTTCGTCGAGCGCCTGGTCGTGGCCGACTACGACCAGGCCCGCGCCGAGAAGGCCGTCGCCGTGGCCGGTGACCCGCGGTTCGTGGCCGCCCGGGTGGACGCCTCCGACGAGGCCGCCGTCCGGGCGCTGCTGGCCGAGCACCGCTGCGGCGCGCTGCTCAACGCCACCGACCCGCGGTTCGTCATGCCGCTGTTCCGCGCCGCCCTCGCCGCCGGCGTCGACTACCTCGACATGGCCATGTCGCTCTCCTCCCCGCACCCGGAGCGGCCGTTCGAGGAGACCGGCGTCAAGCTCGGCGACGAGCAGTTCGCGCTGGCCGGCGAATGGGAGGCCGCCGGACGGCTGGCGCTGGTCGGCATCGGCGTCGAGCCCGGGCTCGCCGACGTCTTCGCCCGCTACGCCGCCGACCACCTGTTCAGCGAGATCGACGAGCTGGGCGTGCGCGACGGGTCCGACCTCACCGTGCGGGGCCACGAGTTCGCGCCGTCCTTCTCCATCTGGACGACGATCGAGGAGTGCCTCAACCCGCCGGTCGTGTGGGAGCGCGACCGCGGCTGGTACACGACCGAGCCGTTCAGCGAGCCGGAGGTCTTCGACTTCCCTGACGGCATCGGCCCGGTCGAGTGCGTGAACGTGGAGCACGAGGAGGTGCTCCTCATGCCGCGGTGGGTCGACGCCCGACGGGTCACCTTCAAGTACGGCCTCGGCTCGCACTTCATCGAGATCCTCAAGGTGCTGCACGAGACCGGCCTGGACTCCACGACCCCGGTGCGGGTCGGCGACGTCGAGGTGTCCCCCCGCGACCTCGTCGCCGCGGCGCTGCCCGACCCGGCCGGCCTGGGCGAGCTGATGTCCGGGAAGACCTGCGCCGGCCTGTGGGTGAGCGGCACCGGCACCGACGGCCGACCGCGGCAGGTCTACCTGTACCACGTGGTGGACAACGCCTGGTCGATGGCGGAGTACGGGGCACAGGCGGTCGTCTGGCAGACCGCCGTCAACCCCGTCGTCGCCCTCGAGCTGCTGGCCACCGGCCGCTGGCGCGGCAGCGGCGTCCTTGGCCCCGAGGCCTTCGACGCGGTGCCGTTCCTCGACCTGCTCACCGAGTACGGCTCGCCGTGGCACCTGCGCGAGGGCGGCTGACCGCTGCCCGCCCGGCGGTCGCGGCCGCGACCGCGCCGAGCGCGTTGGTCGCCAGGTGCAGCAGCGCCGGGGCCAGCAGGCTGCCGCTGCGCTCCCAGCAGCAGCCCGGCCCCCGCCGTCCCCCGCGCAGGCGGCCGGCACCAGGGCGCCGCGGACGGCGGGCGCGCCGGTTCCCGGCCGGACGATCATGCACGCGTGGGGCTCCCCCGGTCCGCGCGGCGGGCCGTTCCGGTGGTGGTCGGGGTCCCGTGCGTCGTGGTCGTGACCGTCAGCGGGGAGCTGACCCCCGCAGCCCTGCTCGCGGTGACCGGTGCCGGC
This sequence comes from Geodermatophilus sp. CPCC 205761, assembly GCF_051383655.1. NCBI lineage: Bacteria > Bacillati > Actinomycetota > Actinomycetes > Geodermatophilales > Geodermatophilaceae > Geodermatophilus > Geodermatophilus sp. CPCC 205761. Next base: position 10,436 of record NZ_JALPKQ010000020.1, on the reverse strand, counting down.
GGTGTGGTCGCGGCGGTGGCCCTCGCCGCGCGGTCGGGTGCCACGGCACCACCGGTGGGCCGCGCCGGCCGGCCGTGGCTGCTGTGGATCGCGCTCGTCCTCGCGTGGGAGGTGACGGTCCTGGCGCTGCCCGGCGTCCCGAGCCTGAGCGACCTGCTCGACCCCGTGCTGGCGCAGCCGCTGGTGCGCGCCGCGGCGACGGCCGGCTGGCTCGCGGCCGGCGGGTGGCTGCTGGCCCGGCCCTCCGGCCGGGACCGGCCGTGAGCGGCACGGTCCTGAGCCTCGCGGGGTTCGCGCTGCTCGCCGTCGCCGGCGTCTGGCTGGCCGGTGCCGGCCGGCGCTCCGCCGGCCACGTCACGGCCGCCGAGGCGGTCGCCGCGGCCATGCGCACGCTGCCCGGGCGCCTCGCGGTCCTGGCGGCCTGGCTGTGGCTGGGCGTGCACTTCCTCGCGCGCTGACAGTCGCTGCGATGCTCCCGCTGCTGTCACCCGGCGTGCTCGGCGACGACCGTGTCCAGCACGTCGAGCGCCTCGGCCAGCAGGTCGGCACCGATCACCAGCGGCGGCAGGAAGCGCAGCACGTTGCCGAACGTCCCCGCGGTCAGCGTGATGACGCCCTGCGCGTGGCAGGCCCGCGAGATGCGCGCGGTCAGCTCGGCGTCCGGTTCGGTCGTGCCGGGGCGCACCAGCTCGACGGCGAGCATGGCCCCGCGGCCGCGCACGTCGCCGATCGCGCCGGTGCGCTCCTGCAGCGCCCGCAACCGCGGCAGCATCGTCGCCTCGATCGCGCGGGCGGCCCCGGCGAGGTCCTGCTCGGCCATGGTGCGGATGGTCGCCAGCGCGGCGGCGCAGGCCACGGGGTTGCCGCCGTAGGTGCCACCGAGGCCGCCGGTGTGGCAGGCGTCCAGGAGCTCGGCGCGCCCGGTGAGCCCGGCCAGCGGCAGGCCGCCGGCGATGCCCTTGGCGGTGGTCACCAGGTCGGGCACCACCTGCTCGTGCTCGCTGGCGAACCAGCTGCCGGTGCGGCAGAAGCCGGTCTGGATCTCGTCGGCGACGAGGACCGCGCCCGAGCCGCGGCACCACTCGGCCAGGGCGGGCAGGAAGCCCGGTGCCGGGACGACGAAGCCCCCCTCGCCCTGGATCGGCTCGATGAGCACCGCGGCCACGTTGCCGGCGCCGACCTGGGTCTCGACCAGCGAGAGGGCGCGCGCGGCCGCCTGCTCGCCGGTCATCCCCGGCTCGTCCCGGAACGGGTAGGACATCGGCACGCGGTATACCTCGCCGGCGAACGGCCCGAAGCGGTGCTTGTAGGGCATGTTCTTCGCGGTCAGGGCCATCGTGAGATTGGTCCGGCCGTGGTAGGCGTGGTCGAAGACCACGACCGCCTGCCGCCCGGTCGCGTGCCGGGCCACCTTGACCGCGTTCTCGACCGCCTCGGCGCCGGAGTTGAACAGCGCCGAGCGCTTCTCGTGGTCGCCGGGGGTCAGCCGGGCCAGTTCCTCGCAGACGGCGACGTAGCCCTCGTAGGGCCCGACCATGAAGCAGGTGTGGGTGAACGCGGCCACCTGCGCCTGCACCGCCGCGACCACCTCGGGGGCGGCGTTGCCGACGGTGGTGACCGCGATCCCCGAGCCGAGGTCGATGAACGAGTTGCCGTCGACGTCGACCACCACGCCGCCGCCGGCCCGATCGACGTAGACGGGCAGCACGCTGCCCACGGCCGAGGTCACCGCGGCCGCCCGCCGGGCGGCGAGCTCGCGCGAGCGCGGGCCCGGCACATCGGTGACCAGCCGGCGCACCTGCTCGAGGGCGGACCCGGTCAGCACATCCGTCATGAGATCTCCTCGGCTCGGCGGGGCGCTGGAACGGCCACCCCTCAGGGTCCCGCGCCGAGCATGCGAGGCGTGGGGGGGAAGGGTGGTCCTCTCAGAAGGCCGGCATGACCTCGTCGTGGATCAGCCGCAACTGCTCCTCGACGGTGGCGACGCCGGCGATCTCCCGGCCGGTGAAGGCCTTCACCATCGAGACGTCGGTGATGGCGGCGATGAGGTGGTTGACGCCGGCCGGCTCGATCTCCTTGATCTTCGCGGTGACCTCCTCGGGGGTGCCCGCGAACGACAGCTTCTCCGCGAGCTCCGGCGTCGTCAGCTCGATGCCCTTGGCGAGGTCCCCGCCGCCGATCGCGTCGATGATCGGCTTGAGGCTGTCGGGGTCCACGCCGTTGCGCTGGAGCTGCTCGGCCGGCATGGAGGAGGCGTAGATCCCGACCATGCTGCGGGCGGCGTCCTTCGCGGCCGCGGAGTCCCGGCCCACCGCCACGACCACCCAGGCGCCGAAGTCCAGCGTCGTCCAGTCCTTGCCCGCCTTCTCGGCGCCGATCCGCAGGTGCTCGGCGGCGTAGTCGTAGGCCGCGCGGGTGTAGCTCAGCGCGTGGTGGCAGCCGTCGGAGTGCTCGGCCGCCGCCTCGAACGACCGCGGTCCGCGCATCGCGCCCATCTTCACCGGCACCCGCTCCTGCACCGGGCGGGCGAAGGTGAACAGGCCGTCGTAGCGGAAGAACTCGCCGTCGAAGGTGATCGCGCCGTCGTCGAGCAGCGTGCGGATGACGTGCACGCCCTCGATGACCCGCGACAACGGCTTGGTCGTCGTCCAGTCGATCTTGTACTCGGCGAGCAGGCCGAAGTTGCCGCTGGAGAGCACCACCTCCGCGCGGCCGCCGGTCAGCTCGTCGAGGGTGGCCGCCGCCTGTGCGATCAGGGTGGGCTCCCGCAGGGTCACCGAGGACACGCTCGGCCCCATCCGGATCCGCGAGGTCTGCGCCGCGGCCGCGGCGAAGAGCAGCCAGAGGTCCTTGTGCCAGGTCTCGTCGGCCGCGTAGACGGCGTGGAAGCCGAGCTCGTCGGCCAGCTTGATCGCCCGGAGCGACTCCTCGAGGGGGTAGTCGGGCAGCATCGCGTAGCTGAACTTCATCGGATCTCCTCACTCGGGACGGTGGACGACGGGGCGTTCCCGGCCCCGCGCCGGATCTGCTGGAGGTGAGCGGCGACCTCGATCGCATCGCCCTCCGGGACGCCGTCGGAGTGCCGGTCGGGCCGGGCGATCGCGAGGTAGAGCAGGCCGGCGACCAGCACGATCCCCACGCCGATCGCGACGATCCAGCGGTCGAGGAAGGCGTCGGCGTCGCCGGGGCGGATAAGCAGGTAGATCGCGAACAGGCCGTAGGCGAGCGCGGCGACGTTGACGACCAGACCCCAGCTGCCGAGGTTCCACAGCCCGGCCGGCCGCCAGCCGCGCAGCCGCTGGCGCAGCGCGGCCAGGACGACGGCCTGGAAGGAGATGTAGATGCCGCAGACGGCGAACGCGGTGACGCGGGCGAGGGTGTCCGGCCGCCAGAAGACGAACAGGCAGATCAGCATCGGCAGGACGCTGACCACGATCAACGCGTTGATCGGCACCGCGTTCCGCTCGGGCAGGTGCGCCAGCCAGCGGCTGCCCGGCAGCATCCGGTCCCGGCCGAAGGAGTAGAGCAGCCGGCTGCCGGCCGCCTGGAGGGACAGCACGCAGGAGATGAACGCCGTGACGATGACGACGAGGAAGATCTTCGACCCCACCGTGCCGAGGGAGCTCTCGAGGATGCCCGGGATCGGATCGGCGTTCTCGCCGTCGACGATGCCCTGCAGGTCGGGGGCGGCGAGCACGTAGCCGGCGTAGGACAGCAGGCCCGAGACGCCTCCGACCACGATCGTGAGGATCATGGCCTTCGGGATCCGCCGGGTGGGGTCGGAGACCTCCTCGGCCACGTCCCCGCAGGCCTCGAACCCGTAGAACAGGAAGAGCCCGGACAGCGAGGCGGCCAGGAAGGTGGCCAGGTACGCCTCGTCGCCCCCGGCCCCCATCGCGTCGAAGAAGACCGAGAACGGCTGCTCCCGCCGGAACAGCAGCAGGTACAGGCCCAGGGCGACGACACCGATCAGCTCGGCGGCCAGACCGATCTTCGCGACGCGGGCCAGGGTGCGGGTGCCGCTGACGTTGGCGAGGAACGCGACGACGAGCAGACCGACCGCGGTGAGGAGGACGACGCCGGGGGTGGCGGCGACGCTGAACAGCGCCGCGACGAAGCCGCCACCGAACTCGGCGACCGCGGTGATCGTGACGATGACCGCCCAGATGTAGACCCAGGAGACGATCCAGGCGTAGCGCCGGTTCCACAGCCGCCGGGTCCACGGGTAGATGCCACCGGCCAGCGGGTACTGCGACACGACCTCACCGAAGACCAGCGCGACGAGCAGTTGGCCGATGCCCACGATGACGATCCACCAGATGGCGGGTGGGCCGCCGATGGAGAGGCTGAAGGCGAACAGCGAGTAGACGCCGACCAGCGGGGACAGGTATGTGAAGCCGAGGGCCATGTTGGCCCACAGGCCCATGCTGCGCTCGAACTCCCCCGAGTAGCCGAGGGCGGCGAGCTGCTCCTCGTCGGCCGAGGAGGCCCGGGGGTGGTGCGCGGAAGTGGTCACCGACATCTCCTGGGATCGGCGGAGCCCCGGTCCCCCTCAGCGCCGAGGCTGTGCTCCAGCTCACATGACGCGGCGAAACCTATAGACCCATAGTTCAAGGAGGCAAGGGGCCGCTGAGCGGCTCGTCGCCGCGCCTCGCGGTCAGCCGGTCGGCAGCCCGTCGTCGCCGTCCACGGCGTGCAGCCGCCAGGGCACCCCGGCCACCGGCACCCCGTCGCCGGGCAGGTCGACGCCGGGCCGCAGCAGCGCGCCGACCAGCCGGGTGGCCGACGTCGAGAGCACCACCCGGCCCTCGTCGTTGACGAGCACGAACGCGGGCACGTCGGCACCGAGGAGGCCCAGCAGGTGGGTCTCGAACCGGCTCACGGGGACGTCGGCGCCCACGACGCCGAGGAACCGCCCGCCGTCGAGCACCGGCTCGGTCAGCGTGAACAGGTAGCGGCCGGTGCCGTGGACGTCGACGTAGGGGCCGACGACGTGCCGCCGGCCGGTGCGCCGCGGGACGTCGAACCACTCGGTCGACGTGTAGTCGTAGAAGCCGAGGCTGGACGGGCGGAGGTCGGGGTGCAGCGCTCCCAGCCGCCCGCCGGCCGGGTCGACCTGCCACCAGAGCAGGCGCAGGCCGACGCCGTCCTCCGGCCTCGGGGCGACGATCAGCCCCAGCCCGACCGCCAGCTGGCCGGGCGTCCCGAGCAGCTCGCGGACCGCCTCCTCCAGCCGGTCCGCGCCCGTTCCCGCCGGGTCGCGCAGTACCGGCAGCGCGGCCGCCTGCAGCCGGTGCACCTCGGCGAACACCTCCTCGACGACCGCCGCCACGTCCGCGGCCAGCAGCGCCGTCCCCGCCGCGGTCACCCGGCCACCTCCGCGCCCGACGCCACCGCGGGGCCGCCGGCGGCACGCAGCCGGCGCAGGCACAGGTCCACCGACCAGGCCGTGCGGGTGTCCACGTGCTCGGCGGCGAGCTCGCGGGCCCGCGCGGGGTCGCGGGCGTCGATCGCGTCGACGACGGCCCGGTGGCCGGCGACCACCACCGCGAGCAGCCGCGGGTCCGAGGCCGGGGGCCAGGGCAGCTGGCCGAGCTCGAGGTGCAGGTCCATCTCCTGCATCGTCAGCCGGACCGACTGGGCACAGGCGGCCAGTTCGACGTAGAACCGGCCGTCGGCCCGGCGCTGCCCGGTCGGGGTCTCCTCCCGCGCCAGCCGGTCGACGATCTCGCGCAGCCGCGCGATCTCGCAGGCCGAGGCGCGGGAGGCGGCGAGCCGGGCGGCGGCGGAGGCGACCGCGGCGTGGACGTCGCCGAGCTCGCGCAGGTCGGCGGTGCCCAGCTCGGTCAGCCGGGCGTCGGCGAGCTCGGCGAGGGCGTCGTCGCGGGAGCGGACGAAGCTGCCACCGCCCCTCCCCCGCCGGGTGTCGACCAGGCCGAGCGCGCGCAGCTCGGCCAACGCGTCGCGCAGGGTCACCGTCGAGACGTTGAGCATCGTCGCGAGGTCGGTCTCCGAGGGCAGCTGCTCGCCGTCCCCGAGCAGCCCGAGGGCGATCGCGCTGCCCACCCGGCGGACGACGGCCTCGCTGCGCAGGGCGCCGTCGTGCAGCGGTGCGAACACCGCCCGGCGGGCGTCACCGCTGAGCACCTGCACCGCGTCCGCCTCCCGCCGTCCGAGCCGCCCAGTCTGCCCTCGGATACCCCGAGCGGTTAACCATTGATCCCATAGGTTTGCCCCGTTAGCGTGGCCGCACCCTGCCTCGAGAGTGACGAGGAGCACATCCGTGACACAGGTGCAGCCCGAGCGGGTGCCCGAGGCCGATGCGCTGTCGGTGCCCTTCACGCCCGGAGTCCCGTCCAACCCGCCGGAGCTGACGAGCTACCCGGAGACGCTGGCCGGACCCGTACCGCCGCCCCGCACCGACCCGAAGACGGCGGCGTTCGTCGAGCAGTGGCGCAACACCTCGTACAACTGCTTCTCCTCGGGGCACAAGTTCTGCCGCGAGGTCTGCCCGGTCACCCAGGTCGAGCGCAACGAGTCGTGGACGCCCACGGCCTTCCACGCCAACGTCGTGGCGATGGAGCGCGGCGAGCTGGACATCGCCGACATCGCCGCCGACTACGTCAACTGCACGCAGTGCGGCGCCTGCGAGCTGCGCTGCCCGAACACGCTGTTCACCGGCGACTTCTACCGGTTCCGCACCCGCACGGTGGACGTGGTCAAGGCGGTCCGGTCCCTGGCGGTGGAGAGCGGGGTGCACCAGCCGAACTGGCAGAGCTGGAACGAGCGCACCGACCTGCGCACCCACGAGCCGGTGCTGGGCGAGACGCCGGTCGGCCAGGAGACGGTGCGCAGCTGGGCCGAGGGGCTCGATCTCCCGATCGGCGGGGAGACGGTGCTGTTCGTCGACTGCGAGGCCGCGTTCTACCGGACGTCGGTGCCGCGCGCGGTCGCCCAGGTGCTCCAGCTCGCCGGGTACGAGTTCGGCCTCATGCGCGAGCAGTGGTGCTGCGGCGGCCCCGCAGCGGAGATGGGCTACGCCGAGCAGGCCCAGCGCTTCGCCCGTCACAACCTGGACGACTGGCGCGCCACCGGGACCCGGCGGGTGCTGGTGCTCGACCCGCACGACTACATCAGCTTCACCGAGGACTACCCGAGGTACTTCGGCGAGGAGTTCGACGACATCGAGGTCGTGCTGGTGCTCGACGTGCTGGCCCAGCTGCTGCGCGAGGGCCGGCTCACGCCCTCGGTGCCGGTGGACCGGGCGATCACGTACCACGACCCCTGCCGGCTCAACAAGCGCAAGGGGATCTGGCAGGAGCCGCGCGAGCTGCTGCGGGCCATCCCCGGACTGCGGTTCGAGGACGTCGACCGGGTGACGCAATGGTCCTACTGCTCCGGCGGCGGCGGGGGGCTCCCGATCGAGAAGCCCGAGCTGACCGCCCGGATCAGCGCGGCCCGCCTGGAGCGCGCGGCCGAGCTGGACGTCGACACCCTGGTCAGTGCCTGTCCCTGGTCGGAGCGGCCGCTCTCGGACGCCGGCGACGCGCAGGACATCGACGTCGTCGACCTGCACGAGCTGTTCGCCCAGTCCCTCGGCATCGACGTCGGCGGCTCCCGCGGCGACGTCGGCGACCGCCGGCTGGCCCAGGAGCGCACCGGCGTCCCCGGCCGGGCCCGGCGGACCCGCGGCACCGGCGGCGGGTGCGGTGGCGGCTGCGGCAACGGGGCCGGCGGCTGCGGATGCGGCGGGCACTGACCATGACCACCACCTTCGGCGCCACGCCGTTCACCAACGAGCCGTTCACCACGCCGCCGCTGAGCGACGAGCGCCTGGCCACCCTGGTCACCGCACTGCGCGGGGTCCTCGCCGACGACCAGGTCCTGCTCGCGAAGACCGACCGCTACAACCGGGCGCGGGTCCCGGCGCCGTTCCCCGTGCACCGCTGGTCCGACCGCGTTCCCGACGTCGTGGTGATGCCCAGGTCCACCGAGCAGGTGGCCCAGGTGGTGCGGATCGCCAACGACCTCAAGGTGCCGGTCGTCCCGCGCGACGGCGGCACCGGGCTCACCGACGGCGCCGTGCCGATGCACCGCGGCATCGTCGTCGACGTCAAGAAGATGGACCAGATCCACGAGCTGGACCTGGTCCACCGCACGGTCACCGTGGGCACCGGCATCAACATGCTCAAGCTCAACGAGCGGCTGGCTCCGCACGGGCTGTTCTACCCCGACGACCCCGCGTCCTACCCGTGCTCGCTGGTCGGCGGGCGGATCGGCACCAGCGGCTGGTCGCTGATCGGCTCCCGCTACGGGCACACCCGGGACCTGGTGCTCAGCTTCGACCACGTGCTGCCCACCGGCGACGTGCTGCACGTCGGCGACGGCATCGGGCAGCAGATCAGCAAGAGCTCGAGCGGCTACCAGCTCAAGCACCTGTTCATGGGCCACCAGGGCACCCTGGGCATCGCGACGCGGGCGACGCTCAAGCTGTTCCCGAAGCCGGAGGCCGAGCTCTCCCCGTTCTGGGCCTTCGACAACTACGACGACGCGCACGCCTGCACCGGGGCGCTGGCCCGGGCCGGGGTGGCCACGTTCGCCGGGGCGGTGCTCTTCGACGAGCACAAGGTCGCCTACCTGCGGCGGGACGACGAGGCCTACATCCCCCAGCCGGCCGACGTCCGCGCCCTGGTCTGCGCGGTCATGTACGGCTACGAGGACGAGGTGCGGGCCGGCGGCAGGCGGTTGTTCCGGATCGCCAAGGAGCACGGCGCCCGGTACCTCGGCGACGAGATCTCCGAGGGCGACTGGGCCGCCCGGCACGACCGGTACGCCACCCCGCTGCACGGGCGCACCAAGGACGGCCAGGTGATCCCGATGTCCTGGCACTGCGAGGACGCCTCGATCACCTTCGCCAACCTGCCGGCGGTCTCCCGGGCGTGGCACGAGATCCTCGCCGACCTGCGCCGTCGGACCGACGTCTTCGACGACTGGGGCATGTTCGCCTACACGAACACCTCCACCGGCGTGGACTACCTCACCGAGATCGACGTCGGCATCTGGGAGCAGCGGCTCGACGAGGCGGCCTGGGCGGCGTGGGTGGAGGCCAAGCGGGCCATCGCCCAGGTGGCCATCGCCTCCGGCGGCTCGATGAGCGCCTGTCACGGCTCCTGCCGCGAGGGCGAGGTGGACCTGCTGCCCCAGGAGCTGGGCCGGGGGTTCGACGTGATGCTCGACGTCAAGCGGGTCCTGGACCCGAACAACATCATGAACCCGGGCAAGTACCTGCTGGACCGGGCCTACGACCGGAGCACCGATGCCCACCGATGACGCCCCGCCCGTGACCGCCGACGGCGCGCCGGCCGGCCCGCCGGCCGCGGCGCCGTACCGCTTCGCCGAGCAGCACACCCCGCCGTCGCCGGTGCGGGTGAGCGAGGTCGCGCAGACCACGTTCGAGCACGTCTACGAGGTGGACCCGCGGCTCATGGAGCGGCACGTGCTGCAGCAGGTCTTCCCCAACTGGGACACGCTGCGGATCATGCGCAGCCGGCACGACCACCTGCACTGGATGCACCAGCACTTCGCGTCCGGGGTGGTCACCGGGTCGGAACTGCTGGCCGAGGTGGAGGCCGAGACCGCGTCCTCCGGAGAGGGATCCGCATGAGCGAGAAGCTGGAGCTGCGCAACTTCGTCGGCGGGCAGCACGTCGACGCCACCGACGGCCGCCGGATGGACCTGGTCGACCCGGCCACCGGGGAGGTGTTCGCCACCGCGCCGGTGTCCGGCGCCGAGGACGTCGACCGCGCCTACGCCGCCGCGGCCGGCGCCTTCGACGGCTGGCGCGACGCGACGCCGTCGGAGCGCTCGCTGGCGCTGTTCCGGCTCGCCGACGCGATCGAGGCGCACGCCGACGAGCTGGTGGAGCTGGAGAGCCGGAACACCGGCAAGCCGCTCGGCCTGACGGCGACCGAGGAGATCCCGCCGATGGTCGACCAGATCCGGTTCTTCGCCGGCGCGGCCCGCAACCTCGAGGGCCGGGCGGCCGCGGAGTACATGGCCGGCCACACGTCGTGGATCCGCCGCGAGCCGGTCGGGGTGATCGGCCAGGTGACGCCGTGGAACTACCCGATGATGATGGCCGTCTGGAAGTTCGCGCCCGCGGTCGCGGCCGGGAACACCGTCGTCCTCAAGCCGTCGGACACCACCCCGGCCACCACCCTGCGGATGGCCGAGCTGGCCGCCGAGTTCCTCCCGGCCGGCGTGCTCAACGTGGTCTGCGGGGACCGGGACACCGGGCGGGCGCTGGTGGAGCACCGCACGCCGCAGATGGTGTCGATCACCGGCTCGGTACGGGCCGGCATGCAGGTCGCGGAGGCGGCCGCGCACGACGTCAAGCGGGTGCACCTCGAGCTCGGCGGCAAGGCCCCGGTCGTGGT